>CAZDNN010000112.1:0-13872 GCA_964506385.1 uncultured Planctomycetota bacterium | reverse complement strand
CGGGGGGCGCTGATCGGCGGATGGGGGCCTGGGCGAGGCTCCTGCCGAGTGGTCGGGATCTGAGCGCGCCGGTGGCCAAGAGGCGCTACGGCGGCACAATCGAGGACGACGACGAGGACGACGACGAGGACGAGTGAAGAAGGAACCCCAACATCCGGGGGCAGACTCGGAGCGAAACCGGATCTGGACAAGTGACGGCGTTTCGGCTAGAATGCAACTTCCCTGGGACATAGGGCGGCGCACGTACCGCAGGGGCGCCCGTGAGGGCAAGGAGGGCGCCCGTGGCTGGCCTTCGGCTGGCCGCGTCCCGCATGACGAGGAGTTGAAATGTACATCGGACTTGACATTGGCTCGGTGAGCGTCAATGCCGTCCTGATGGATGATGGCCGGACGGTCCTCGAGGACCACTATGTCCGCACCAAGGGCCAGCCCATCGAGGCGACGCGGCGGGTTCTTGCGGACATGCTGTCGCGGACGCCCGGCGATCAGATCCGGGGTGTGGCGGTGACTGGCTCGGGGGGGAAGCTGGCCGCGGAGATCCTGGGCTGCCGCTTCGTCAACGAGATCATCGCGCAGAGCAGGGCGACGGCGCTGCTCCACCCCGAGGTGCGGACGGTCATCGAGCTCGGCGGCGAGGACAGCAAGCTGATCCTGCTCGAGCAGGACGAGGGCGGGGAGGTGCGGGTCCGCGACTTCGCGATGAACACCCTGTGCGCGGCTGGCACGGGGTCGTTCCTCGATCAGCAGGCAAGCCGCCTGGGCTTCACCATCGAGGAGTTCGGCGAGGTGGCCCTGACGAGCACGCACCCGCCGCGGATCGCGGGCAGGTGCTCGGTGTTCGCCAAGAGCGACATGATCCACCTTCAGCAGGAGGCGACGCCCGACTTCGATATCGTGGCGGGCCTGTGCTTTGCCCTTGCCCGCAACTTCAAGAGCAATATCGGCAAGGGCAAGGACTTCGGGAAGCCCATCGCGTTTCACGGCGGGGTGGCCGCCAACAAGGGGATGCGGCGGGCCTTCGAGGAGGTGCTCGGCCTTGAGGGGGGCGAGCTCCACGTCCCCGAGCACTTCGCCTCGATGGGCGCCATCGGCGCCGTGCTCTCGATGCTCGACGCCGACGAGCTCCCGGCGTTCCGCGGCATCGCGGCGATCGACGCCTACTTCGCGCGGCGCACCCACGAGCGCGAGACGCTCCCGCCTCTGCGCGACCCTGGGCACACGATCCGCGTTGAGGCCGAGCCGCCTGCGGCCGGTGAGGTCGTCGAGGCCTATGTGGGCGTGGACGTGGGGTCGATCTCGACGAACGTGGTCGTGATGGCCGAGGACGGGCGCATCCTGGCCCGCCGCTACCTGATGACCGCGGGCCGCCCCATCGAGGCGGTGGTCCAGGGGCTCAAGGAGGTGGGCGACGAGATCGCCGACCGGGTGGTCGTCCGGGGCTGCTGCACGACGGGCTCGGGCCGCTACCTGACGGGCGACTTCATCGGTGCCGACGTGGTGAAGAACGAGATCACGGCGCACGCCACGGGCGCCGCGTGGATCGACCCGGAGGTTGACACGATCTTCGAGATTGGCGGGCAGGACTCCAAGTACGTCTGCCTGGAGAACGGCGCGGTCGTCGATTTCACGATGAACAAGGTGTGTGCCGCGGGCACGGGGTCGTTCCTCGAGGAGCAGGCCGAGCGGCTGGGCATCAGCATCAAGGATGAGTTCGGCCGCCTCGCCCTCAGCTCCGAGGCGCCTGCGCATCTAGGCGAGCGCTGCACCGTGTTCATGGAGTCCGACCTCAACTACCACCAGCAGCAGGGCGTGCCGAAGGCTGACCTGGTGGCGGGCCTCTGCTACTCGATCGTCTACAACTACCTCAACCGGGTGGTCGAGGACCGGCGGGTCGGCGAGCACATCTTCTTCCAGGGCGGCACGGCGTTCAACCGCGGGGTCGTCGCGGCCTTCGAGGCGGTGACGGGCAAGAAGATCACGGTGCCGCCGCATCACGACGTGATAGGCGCCATCGGCTGCGCGCTGATCGCCAGGGAGCACTCGACGGGCACCTCGCGGTTCAAGGGCTTCGACCTCACCGGCCTGCGCTACACCGTCGAGGCCTTCGAGTGCCAGGACTGCTCGAACCTGTGCGAGGTGCGGCGGGTGAGCGTCGAGGGGCAGGCGCCGCTCCACTACGGCAGCCGCTGCGGGAAGTACGACGAGGAGCGCCGCGAGAGCGCCGGCGCGCACCTGCCACGCCTGTTCCGCGAGCGCGAGCGCATGCTCCTGACCTCCTATGACCGCACCGAGCCGGCCCAGCCCATCGGCCAGACCGTCGGCATCCCGCGCATCGGGAACTTCTTCGAGCTCTTCCCCTTCTGGAAAGCCTTCTTCATGGAGATGGGCTTCCAGGTGGTGACGAGCGGCAGGACCAATCAGCGGCTGGTCCGCGCGGGGCTCGAGCACGTGGTGGCCGAGACCTGCTTCCCGATCAAGGCCGGCCACGGCCACGTCCTCGAGCTGCTCGAGCGCGACGGCGTGGACTACGTGTTCCTGCCCAGCATCATCAACATGCAGCCGCTGTTCGAGGGCGCCAAGCGCTCGTACAACTGTCCCTACATCCAGAGCACCCCGTTCCTGCTCGACGCCGCCCTCGAGTTCGAGCGCTACCAGCCCGATGTCCTCCGGCCCATCATCCACATGGAGCGCGGGCCGTCGGAGGTCGAGCGTGTGCTGCTCGGCGTGGCGCGGGATATGGGGGTGCCCCGGGCGCGGGCCCGGGCGGCCCTGCGGGAGGCATGGGCGGCGCAGCGCCGCTTCTACGCCGCCGTCGAGCGTCGCGGCCGCGAGGTGCTCGACGAGCTGGACGACGATGCCATCGCCATCGTCATCGTCAGCCGCCCCTACAACGGCTGCGACGACGGCCTCAACCTCGGCCTGCCAGAGAAACTCCGCGACCTCGGCGTCCTCGCGGTCCCGCCCGACTTCATCCCGCTCGACGATGCTGACATCGGGCACGACTACCCCAACATGTACTGGCGCTACGGCCAGCGGATCATCAGCCTCGGCCGCCAGATCGCCTCTGACGACCGCCTCCACGCCCTCTACATGACCAACTTCGGCTGCGGGCCCGACAGCTTCATAATGAAGTACTTCACCCGCGAGATGCGCGGCAAGCCGTACCTGACGATCGAGGTGGACGAGCATAGCGCCGACGTCGGGGCCATCACCCGCTGCGAGGCCTTTCTCGACAGCGTCCGCAACGTCGGCACCGCCGGGGCCACTCACCCCCGGAGCCCCTGCCTCGCCGTCGGCCGCGCCCGGCCGGGCATGGTCGTCTACGTCCCCTTCATGGACGACCACCAGCGGCCCATCGCGGCCGCCATGCGCGCGCACGGCGTCGAATCCGTCTGCCTGCCGCCCTCCGACGGCGAGAGCGTCGCCCTCGGCCGCCAGTACACCAGCGGCAAGGAGTGCTTCCCCTGCATCGTCACGACGGGCGACATCCTGAAGACGGTGAGCCGCCCGGACTTCGATCCCGCGCGCAGCGCCTTCTTCATGCCCTCGGCCATGGGCCCCTGCCGCTTCGGCCAGTACTCGAAGTTCCACCGCATGGTCCTCGACGAGATCGGCTTCCAGGACGTGCAGGTCGTCGAGCTCGACCAGGCGAGCACCGAGGGCTACCACGGCGACCTCGGGAGCCTCGGCCCCAACTTCCGGCGCATGGCCTGGAGGGGGATCATCCTGACCGACCTGCTCCAGAAGATCTGCCGCCAGACCCGGCCCTACGAGGTCACCCCGGGCGACTGCGACCAGCTCTACGCCCACTTCATCGGCCGCATCGAGCAGGCGGTCGAGCGCGGCCAGAACCTCGTGCCAATTGCCCACGACATCGTCACCGCCTTCGCCGCCGTGCGGGTGGACCGCAGCGTGCCGAAGCCACGGGTCGGCATCGTCGGCGAGATCTACGTCCGCTGCAACCCCCACTGCAACAACCACATCGTCCAGAAGCTGGAGGCCCTGGGCGCCGACGTCAGCGTCCCCCCCTTCGAGGAATGGGTGGACTACATTGGCTTCGAGCGGCGGACCGATAGCTGGGCGGCCCGCGACCTCCGCGGCTACCTCGTCGAGGTCGTCACCGACTGGTTCCAGGAGCGCGAGGTACGCCGCATGACCCGGCCCTTCGAGCGGGCCCTGCGCGACTTCGCCTACGAGGCCCACACCCGCGACGTCCTAGCCTTCGCGGAGCCCTACCTCGACTTCGCCATCCGCGGCGAGGCCGTCCTCTCGATGGGCCGGCTCGTCGAGTACGCCCACCACGGCTTCGACGGCGTCGTCAACGTCATCCCCTTCAACTGCATGCCCGGCACCATCGTCGATGCCCTCATGGAGCGCTACCGCAGGTTCCACCCCGACATGCCCATACTCAAGATGTCCTACGACGGCCTCACCCACGTCGGGGAGGACACCCGCATCGAGGCCTTCATGTACCAGTGCCAGCAGCACGCCGACGCCCGTCAGGGCCGTCCCGCCCGTGTCGGGGATGGTGTCCGCGCCTGATCGCCACGACTTCAACGGGTCCCTCCCGTGGGCTTGCCGCAGCCTGGAAGCCCAGAGAAGCCATGCGGAAGCACAATGCTCCGCCTGAGGGGCATCGCCGAACGCCTTCTGCCAGGCGCGCGAGGCGCTTGGCCGCCTACTCCCCCATGGCTTTGACGACGACCCGCTTGCGGCGCTGGCCGTCGAACTCGGCGTAGTAGATCTGCTGCCAGGGGCCGAGGTCCAGCTTGCCGTTGGTGATGGGCACGATGACCTCGTGGTGGATGAGCAGGCTCTTGAGGTGGCTGTCGCCGTTGGTCTCGCCGGTGCGGTGATGGCGGTAGTCAGGCCCGGTGGGCGCCAGGTCCTCGAGCCAGTCATCGATGTCCTGGATCAGGCCGCTCTCGGCGTCGTTGACGTAGACCCCCGCGGTGATGTGCATCGCCGAGACGAGGACCATGCCCTCGCGGATGCCGCTGCCGCGGACCACGGCCTCCACCTCGTCCGTGATGTTGATGTACTCCCGGTGGCGCTGGGTCTGGAACCAGAGGTACTCGGTCGCGGACTTCACGGTTCACCTCCTGTCGTTGGCCTGCTGGGGTGTGGCATTTTCCCACATCATGCAGAGGGGCGGCCCTGCGTCAAGCGCCGTGTCGATTTTCTGCTTGACTTGCTGGGCGGCCTTGCGCTAGACTGTGCGCGGTCATCCCCCCAACTCTCCCCGAAGGCAGTAGTTACGGCTGCCTGAGCCGCGTCTGCACCGCGCGGCGGCCGTGGCTTCATATGCCAAGATGTTGGGAATGTCCACACCCATAGGGCCTGATGTTGTGTCCGGCCCAAGGTCCTGACCACAATCGAACGCTGGCGCGGTCCCCCCGTCCACCGCGCGGCCGCCAGAGAGGGGCGCCGGCATGCCTCGGTTTCTCACCAAGCGTGGGTTTTGGATCACCGCGCTTTTCGGCGCGATCAACATTGCTGGACTGTGGGCCATCGTCGCGGCCATCGAGGGGCGGGGCCGCAGGTTGCGGATCGAGGCGTTCCAGCCGGAGGGAGTGGCCTCTACGCAGGCGGTCGTCACGGTGCGGTTCGACCAGCCGATGGTGCTGTGGGCGGACGCCGGCTCAGAGGTGGCCGATGGGCTTCTGGAGGTGTTCCCGCCAGTCGCCGGGCGTGCGGTGTGGCAGGATGCGCGGACGCTGGCCTTCGAGCCTGCCGAGCAACTGCGGCTGGCGACGGTCTACACGGTCACCGTGTCGCGGCGGTTCAGGAGCCTGCTGGGAAACGCGCTGGGGCGGGACCGCGTGTTCGACTTCCACACGCCGCGGCTGGATCTGATGAACGTGCGGCAGACCGGGCGATCGCGGGACGGCCAGGTGATGCTCGCGCTGGCGTTCAACGACAAGGTGCGGCCGGAGGATGTGGGGCGTCACCTGAAGCTGAGCACCGGGGATGGGAAGACGCTGCGCTACGACATCGGCGGTCGTATGCCGTCCGAGGAGATTCGGCTCTCGACTGAGCCGTATCGGGGCGGGTGGGTAACGGCGCACCTCGCGAGGGGCCTCCAGGGTGTGAGCGGCCCGCTGGGGCTGGCGGATGACCGCACGGTGCGGGTCAAGGTCGAGGCGGGCCTGCGGATCAGCCATCTCGCGGCCTACGCGCAGGCGCCGGAAGAGGTGCACATCCGGGTGAGCTGTACCCAGCGGGTCGATGCGCGGGCGGCGGGGAAGTTCGTCCGGGTTGAGCCGGAGGTCGAGTTCACGGCCTCGTCGTGCTACGGCGGCTTCAAGCTCCGCGGGCCTTTCCTGCCCGGCAAGCGGTACCGCGTGACGTTCCTGAGGGGCCTGCCTGGAATCGAGGGCTCGTTCCTCGAGAAGGAAACGGTGCGGTCGGTGACCGTGCCCGACTGTGACCCGCTGCTGCGGTTCAAGACCCGCGGCATCTACCTCTCGGCCCGAGGCAGCCTGCTCCTGCCGCTCGAAAGCGTGAATGTCGCGAAGGCCGACCTGTCGCTGGAGCGGGTGTACGCGAACAACGTGGTCCATTACCTTCGGGACCTGGCGGGGTCGCGGAACCGCTGGTACGGCAGCCGCTACCCGAGGGATCTCGGCCACACCGTCCTCGAGCAGTCGCTGCCCATCGACGGCCCGCGCAACGCGCTGCACGTCGAGCACATCGATCTCCGCAAGCTCCTCGGCGACGACCCCCACGGCCTCTTTCTCGCCTCCGCCCGCGACGCGAAGCGCTCGTGGACCCACGACGAGAAGGTCATCGTGGTCACTGACCTCGGGCTGTCGGTCAAGCAGTCGGAGACGGGCATCCTGGTCTGGGTGTGCGCCCTGTCCACCGCGACGCCTGTGCCCGGCGCCAAGGTCGCCGTGTTCACCCGTGCCAGCCAGCAGGTTCTCACGGGCACGACGGACGAGCAGGGGGTGGCCCATTTCACAAACGTCGATACCGCGGGGGACCGCGCGCCGTACGCCGTCACGGCCACGAGGGGCGACGACACGGGCCTCGTGGTCATCGAGGAGACGGCCCTCGACACCTCCGACCTCGATACGGGCGGGCGCGCCTACCTCCGCGAGGGCTACGAGGCATTCCTCTATGCCGACCGCGGTATCTACCGCCCGGGCAGCGAGGCCGTGCTCCGCGCCATCGTCCGCGGCCCGGACCTCGCCGTGCCGAAGCCCTTCCCCGTGCAGTTCCGCCTCACGCGGCCCGATGGCCGCCACTACAAGACCCTCACGGCCACCCTCTCTCAGTGGGGCTCGGCGGAGGTGACCGTGGACCTGCCCCGCTACGCGCTGACGGGCCGGTACCAGATCGAGCTGCGCCTCCCCGGCTCCGAGGCGGCCATCGGGCGGCACAGCATCCAGGTCGAGGAGTTCCTGCCCAACCGCATGAAGGTCGAGATTGTGCCGACGGAGGACCGCCGCTTCAAGGCCGGCGAGAAGCTGACGTTCCTGGTCAGGGCGGCGCACCTGTTCGGCGCCCCGGCGGCGGGGCGGCGGGTCGAGGCCACCTGCCGGCTCGTGCCGGCGGACTTCAGCCATCCCGACTGGGCGGGCTACCGCTTCGCCGACGCAGGTAAGACCTTCGCTGCTGGAGAGGAGATCCGCAACACCGACACGCTGGACGCCGAGGGGGAGAAGGCCTTCGCGTTCGAGATCCCGGAGGCCCTGCCGTGCCCCTCGACTGCGGATGTCGTGCTCTCGGCGACGGTCAAGGAGGTGGGCGGACGCGGGGTTTCGGCGACGCTGGCGCGGCACATCGACGCGCACCCCCGCTACGTCGGGCTGGCGCGGGAGAGCGAGGATTATGCGGCCATCGGCCGCGAGGAGCGCATCCTCGTCGCCCTCGTCGAGCCTGACGGCTCGCCGGTGGACGGTGTGAAGCTCGAAGGCCACGTCCACCGCATCGTCTGGCACACGGTGATGAAGGCCGACGACCACGGTCGCTTGCGGTACATCTCGGAGTCCGAGGAGCAGGAGGTCGCCAAGCTGGCCTGCACGGTCCGCGCCGGGCGCGGCGTCGTGGCGTTCAAGCCGACGGACTACGGCCAGTACGTCGTCCGCATGCGCGACCCGGAGGGAGGCGCTTCGGCGGACATCCGCTTCTACTGTAGCGGCGCCGGCTACGTGCCCTGGGCGAAGGAGCAGCCGAGCCGCATCGAGCTCGTGGCAGACAAGGAGTCGTACGCTCCGGGTGACGATGCCGTGGTGCTCATCAAGGCGCCCTTCGCGGGGCAGGCGCTCCTCACTGTGGAGAGCGACTGCGTGCATGTCGCGCGCTCGATGGCGATGGCAGGCAACACCGCGGAGTTCCGCTTTCCCATCGACGCATCGTTCGGCCCGAACGTCTATTGCACGGCGACGGTGATCCGCAAGGTGGCGCCCGAGGGGGAGTGGGCGGCGCACCGTGCCTACGGCGCCGTGCCGATCGTCCTCGACAGCCAGCCCCGCCGCCTCGCCGTGACGGTGCGGGCCGCCGAGGAAGTTCGCCCGGGCCAGCCGCTGCGGGTGGCCCTCCAGGTGCGCGACGCCGCGGGCGCCGGCCGCCGCGCCGAGGTGACCCTGGCTGCCGTGGACGAGGGCATCTGCCAGCTCACACGCTACAAGACGCCGGACCCATGGGATTTCTTCTTCGCCAAGCGCTCGCTGGCGGTCGGCACGTCGGACATCTACTCGCTGCTGATGCCCGAGGTGGCGAAGAAGAAGGTCGGGGGCGACTCGGCGGCGGGCGGCGGCGGCAACGAGCCGGACTACGACCCCCGGCTCTTCAACCCCGTTAGCGCGGACCGGGTGCGGCAGGTGGCGCTCTGGCGCTCGGGCATCGAGACCGACGACGAGGGCCGGGCAGAGGTCGTCCTGGACATCCCGGAGTTCACCGGCCAGCTCCGCCTGATGGCGGTGGCGGCGGGTGCCCGCGAGTTCGGCGCCTCGGAGCGGCCGACGCTGGTGAAGAAGCCGCTGCTCGTGCGGGCCAGCTTCCCGCGCTTCGTCGCGCCGGGTGACCGGTTCACCGTGCCCGCCACCGTATTCAACAACACCGGGGCAGGGGGGACGGTGGCCGTCGCAACCGAGGCGACAGGCGGCCTCGAGTTCATCACCGGCGCGCCTGACCGCATCGAGGTCGAGGACGGCCGAGATGCCACGCTCCTCCTCGGCGTCCGGGCGTCAGAGACCCCAGGCCCCGCGACGCTGAGCGTCACGGCGCGCCTGGGCGGCGAGACGACGGTGGAGCGGGTCGAGCTCGCCGTGCGACCGCCGACGACATTGACCTTCACATCGGGCAGCGGCGCGATCGAGCCGGGAACGACGGCCCGCATCCCCTTCCCCGACGGCTGGCTCGAGGGGACCGACAGCTACTCCCTGTCCTTCTCGACCCTGCCGACGCTCAAGCTGGGCGCCAGCCTGCGCTACCTTGTCCGCTACCCCTACGGCTGCATCGAGCAGACCACCTCGTGCGGCTTCCCGTTGCTCTACGCGGGCGACATCATCGACGCGGTGGACCCCGAGCGGTTCGACAAGGACGCCGCGGCCGACTTCCTCCAGGCCGCCATCGACCGCGTGCTCTCCATGCAGGGCTACAACGGCGGCTTCGGCGGCTGGCCAGGATACTGGCATCCCTACCCCTGGGGCAGCGTCTACGCCACCCACTTCCTCGTCGAGGCGAAGAAGGCCGGCTGCGACGTGCCCGGCGACAACCTCGACGCGGCGCTCGACTACCTCGACGGCATGCTCGCCGACGACGGGATCCACCAGGCCGCCAAGGCATACGCCTGCTACGTCCTCGCCCTGGCCGGCAGGCCGAACGCGTCGTGGACCTATCGCCTGTGGGAGGAGCGGGAGGAGCTGGCGGCCTACTCGCGCGTCCACGTCGCCCTGGCGCTCGCCCTCAAGCAGGAGCGGCAGCTTGTGGCTGACTTCCTGCGGCAGGCGAAGCTGCCCGAGGTCACCGACCGTCGCGACACCGGCGGCGTCCTCTACTCATCGACCCGCGAGTCGGCCATGCTCCTCTCCGGGTTCCTCGACCTCAATCCCAGGCACCCCTATGTGCCGCTGCTCGTCGAGCGGCTCGAGAAGGCGATGAAGGGGGGCCGCTGGCGGACGACCCAGGAGAACGCCTTCGCCATCATGGCCCTGGGCAAGTACGCGCGGCACGCGGCGAAGCAGGACGTCTCGCTGACCGCCACCGCGACCCTCGACGGCAAGGAGCTCGCCGCGTTCACCCACAAGGACAAGATCGTCCTGCGGCCCGAGGGCGTCGCAGGGAAGGCGATCGAGGTCGCGACGGCGGGGAAGGGCACTCTCTACTACTACTGGGGAGCCGAGGGCATCCCGCTGAAGGCGGAGGCCATCGCGAGCGACGACGGGCTCATGGTGCGGCGGCGCTTCCTCGCGCGGGACGGCGCGGAACTGGACACTATGCGGATTCCTCACGGCGAGGTGGTGCTCATCGAGATCGCCGTCCGCGCGGGGCGGCCGGTGGAGAATCTCGTCATCAACGACCTGCTGCCCGCGGGCTTCGAAATCGAGAACCCCAACATCGCGACCAGCGAGAGCATCCGCCTGCCCACGCTGCCGCCGCTGGCGCCGCCCGGGATGGGCGAGGGCGGTGCGCTCGGCGGCGAGGTCGTCCCGCGGGAGGCCAGGCCCCTCAATCCTGACCGCGTCGAGCGACGCGACGACCGCCTGATCGTCTTCGCCGACCTCGATTCCACGGCGCCGCGCTACCACCGTTATCTCGTCCGCGCGGTGACCCGCGGGCGCTTCAAGCTCCCGGCCATCACCGCCTTCGCCATGTACGACCCCGGCATCCGCAGCACCCACGGCGCAGGCACGGTGGAGATCGTCGATGCCCCCTGACCCCGCTGCCGCCCCCAAGCCCATGGCACCGGCACATCGCGCCCGCCAGCCCAAGCGGCCGCCACATGACGCATGCCCGCCCAGGCCGCCGGCACATCACGCCCGCCAGCCCAGGCCGCCGGCAGATCGCGGACGCCAGCCCAGGCAGTCGCCACATCACGCCCCTGAGCCCATGGCACCGGCACATCGCGGACGCCAGCCCAAAGGGCTGGCACAGCACAGCCCAGGGCAACGCCCTGGGAACGAGCCGCCTACCCCACCCAAAGCCCTGAAGGGGCGGCACAAGCGGCGCCGGCGCCTGCGGAATGGTCTGCTCGGGCTCGCAGCCGCCGTCGCCCTGTCTGTCATCCTCTTCGTCGCCCTCTGGGTCGCGTTCCCCTTCCCCGAGCATCAGCTCGACTCCCCAGGCGGTGGGGTGCAGGTGCTCGACCGCGACGGAGGCGTGCTGCGGCCGTTCATTGACGGAGACGACTGCTGGGCCTTCGAGACCGAGCTGGCGGACGTGAGCCCGCGCCTGGTCGAGGCGACCATCGCCGTCGAGGACCAGCGCTTCCGCACCCACCCCGGCGTCGATCCCCTCGCGACGCTCCGCGCGCTCAGCCAGATCGTCCGACACCGCCGCATCGTCTCCGGTGCGTCCACCATCACGATGCAGGCCATCCGCCTGCTCGAGCCCCGGCCGCGGACGATCCTCACCAAGGCCATCGAGGCGTTCCGAGCCCTCCAGCTTGAACGCCTCCGCGACAAGGACGCCATCCTGACGCTCTACCTCAACCGCGCGCCGTACGGCGGGAACCTGGTGGGCGTCGAGGCCGCGTCGCTCGCCTACTTCGGCAAGCACGCGCGGGACCTCACCCTCGCCGAGGCGGCGCTGCTGGCCGGCCTCCCCCAGTCGCCGTCGCGGCTGCGGCCCGACCGCCATCCCGAGCGTGCCAGGGTGCGCCGCGACCACGTGCTCGAGCGCATGCACGCCTGCGGCTTCATCACCGAGGGCGAACTCGCCCTCGCCCGCCGACAGCCCGTCCGCGTGGAGAGGGAACCGTTCCCATTTGATGCGCCCCATCTCGCGCGTTTGGTGCGCGGGCGCTACCCAGGGCGCGCCCTGCTCCAGACCACCCTCGACCGCCGCGTGCAGGCCTTGGCGGAGGAGACGATCCGCGAGGCCGTGGCGGCGCTGCGCCGCGACGGCGTGACCAACGGCGCGGTGGTCGTCATCGAGAACAAGACCGCCGCCGTGCGGGCCATGGTCGGCTCGTGCGACTTCCGCGCCGACGCCGACGACGGCCAGGTGAACGGCGCGGTCGCCCCGCGCTCGCCCGGCTCCGCGCTCAAGCCCTTCACCTACGCCCTCGCCTTCGAGCGCGGCATCGCCACCCCCGATACCATCCTGGCCGACGTGCCCGCCAGCTACGCCGGCTACGACCCCGAGAACTACGACCACACCTTCCGCGGACCCGTCACCGCCCGCGAGGCGCTCAGCGACTCCCTCAACGTCCCCGCCGTCCGCCTGCTCGGCCAGGTCGGCCATCGCCCGCTCCACGGGCTCCTGCGGCGGCTCGGCCTCTCGACACTGACGCGGGACGCCGACCACTACGGCCTGTCCCTCACCCTCGGCTCGACCGAGGTCACGCTGCTGGAGCTGACGAACGCCTACGCCGCGCTCGCCCGGCTCGGCGTCTACAAGCCCTATCGGCTCCTGGAGACAGAGCCTGTGGCTGACGGGCAGCGCGTGCTGAGCGACGGCGCGGCCTGGCTCGTGGCCGACGTGCTTTCGGACGCCGAGAAGCTCTGCCGCCGGCATCTGCCCGGCGGCGAGGGTGGGCTCCGGATGGCCTGGAAGACCGGGACGTCCTTCGGTCACCGCGACGCCTGGACGGTGGCCTATACGCCCGACTACACGGTGGGCGTGTGGGTAGGGAACTTCGACGGCCGGCCCTCCGCGGCCCTGGTGGGGGTGCGTGCCGCCGCTCCTGTCGCGGTGAGGCTGATGGAGCGGCTCTACGGCGAGGGTCGTCCCGCGTGGTTCCACCGGCCTGCGTCGGTGGGCAGGCGGCGCATCTGCTCGATCAGCGGGATGCCACCAGGCCCGCACTGCACGGCCGTCGCCGAGGGCTTCTACCTGCCTGGCCGCTCGGCAGCGGAGCGCTGCACCGTGCACGCCGAGGTCCGCATAGACCGCGCCACGGGCGCATCCCTCTGCCCGCTTTGCGCGAGGGGGCGGGAGAGTGAGCTGCGGCTCGTCGAATGCTGGCCGCAGGAGCTCGCGGCGTGGCTGCGGCAGCACGGACGGGGAGACCGCCTGGCCCCGCCCCACTGGCACGGCTGCCGCCGCAGCGCGACGGACGGGGTGCCGCCGTCCATCCTCTCGCCAGCCGACGGCCAGACCTACGTGCTGCTCGAGGCCGCGCATGCCCCCGACGAACGGCTGATGCTGAAGGCCGCGAGCGCCTCCCGCTCGCTCTACTGGTTCGTGGACGGTGCCCTCGTCGCCACGGGCGCGCCTCTCGTCCCCACCTTCTGGCCGCTGCGTCGCGGCTCCCACACTATCGTCTGCGCCGACGGGGCAGGCCGGAGCAGCAGGCTGACCATCAACGTGCGGTGACGGAGCCGTTACCAGCGGCGTTTGATCTTCCGTGCGCGCCCGTATACTCTATGAAGAGTGGACCGTGAGGCAGACTCTGGCCCGATCGGATGCAGGTGGCCCGTGTGGCAGTCGTTCCTAAGCTGGCTGCTGGGGATTGACCGCGGTGAGATCGCGGGCGGGACCGGGGTCCGGCTCAAGCTGGCGAATCCGTGGCCGACGTGGGTGATCCTGCTGTTCGCCGTGGCTGCTGTCTGGCTCGTTTTTTTCCTCTACCGCCGCGAGAAGGGCACGGCGAGCGGGGCGCGGAAGGTGGCGCTCGCCGTCGTGCGGTGCCTCGTGCTCGCGCTGATCGTGTTCGTGCTCTTCAAGCCGATCCTGGTGGTGGATAAGTCGGAGCTGAAG
>CAZDNN010000111.1:0-14013 GCA_964506385.1 uncultured Planctomycetota bacterium | reverse complement strand
CCGCCCACCACACGACCACGATGCCAACGGCAAGAACCGTGCCGAACAGTATTGGGACGCGGGGGAAGTCTGCGCTCGGGGTCACCATTCGGAACGCACCATTCCGGCTCCGTTCGGCGATCGTGTACTCGACGCGTTCGGCCGCTCTGGACAGCCAACTCAGAATGAACCTCCCCGTACTGCTCGACACTTGCGTGTTTGCGAGCTCTTGTGTCCCGCGTAAGAACGGAGCGTTGGTCGTCAGGAACTGTATTTTCTTCGAAGAGACCTTCGGCGCCGCTTCAGGGCGATGCCAGAATTCCGTCATGCGCGTTTTCCGCACAGAAACTGCCACCGTCGAGCACTGCACGGTGGCCGAGGTGATCCAATATACGCAGCGCGGAAGGGTTGTGGATTCCATCGTCGGTCAGCTGGATGCAAGGGGCCCCGACGTGAAGATAGAACACTGCGACGTTTTCGTGCCGAACGGCTACCTGAACGGCGCGAAGCCGGGGAAGGGCTGCTTCACCGCGGCCCCGCAGTTCCGCGATCCCAAGAACTTCGACTATCGGCTGAAGAAGACGAGCCCCTGCCGGGGGAAGGCGAGCGATGGTGGCGACGTCGGCTGTCGGTATACGCCGGAGATGATGGAGGTGCTGAAGAAGGCGTTGGAGCTGCGGAAGAAGGGGATCATCAAGTTCTGATGCGTGATGCGTGATGCGTGATCGGAGAGAAGAGGGGTGCCCCCCACTTCGTCCCCATGCTCTGCCTGAGGACGGCGTTTACGCTACCGAGAGCCTGAGGCGTCGCGAGCCGGAGATGTGGAGTGCGGTGGCCTGACACCGCCTTGGATGCTCGCGCAGCGAGCGGAGAGTCCTCACGATCCCTGCACCCCACCGAGGGCCGGGTGAGCCTCGCACGCCCAAACGAGTCTGAGCGTGGCACCCGGCACAGCAGAGGGTGAATGGCGTCAGGGAAGCGCCGGCTATCCGGCATGCAGTAGCGGATCAGAGGTGGCTGAATGGGCAAGGAGAAGAGTCAAAGACGAGGACGATGAAGACGCCCTTTGCTGGTCACTGCGTCCTGCCGACTTCGGTTGCGGCCGAAGGCCGCCGTGGGTCCATCCGTGGTTCCAGTCTCTTCGCGTCTTCCTCTGGTACCTCTGCGGCCATCTGCGCAATCTGCGGACATGGCGGTCGGGTTCCAGGTTCCGGGTTCCGGGTTCCGGGTTCCAGGTGCCGGGGTACGCAGGTCGGGCTTGGCCGCGTCGCGGTCGGTCTTCATCGGGTCGCTCCACAGTCGTGCGGGTCGGCCGCTCCCGCCGTCGCCATCCGCCGCCGCTGAAGCTGTGGCGGACAGGCCGCGGGAATCGAGGGCGGCGTCGGGCCGGCGCACTGGATGTCCGGCGCGTCGGGAGTCAGCAGGGCGTCGGCGCGCGGCTCGGCCGGAGCCTCGCCCTCCCCGCTTCCGCAGCTCTGTAAGCATCGAAGTGTCAATGCGTTGCGGCGATATGGCCCGCCGATGGCGAAAAAGCCCCCCTGATGTCGGAAATGGCCCTCTTAAGGAGAGGGCTGGCGGACCGCGCCCTCGTGGCGGAGGAGCCATCGCTTGATGGGGAGGCCGGCGCCGAAGCCGCCGAGGGCGCCGTCGGAGCGGATGACGCGGTGGCAGGGGACAACGATCGCGACGGGGTTGGCGCCCATGGCCTGGCCGACGGCGCGAGCCGCCCTTGGCGAGCCGGCCCGCGCGGCCAGCTCGCCGTAGCTGATCGTCCTTCCAAAGGGCACGCGGCGCAGGGCATGCCAGACGCGACGCTGGAAGGCCGTGCCAGCGCTCAGGTCGGGCCTCGCGCGGAAGCGGACCGCCTCGCCGGCGAAATAGCGCGCCAGCTCGGCGGCCAACTGCCCGAGCACAGGCTCATCGGCAGCCTCGACCCGCCGCGCGCCGTCGGGCAGCAGGCGCTTCGCTGCTCGCGCTTCTGCCCCTCGCAGGAAACGGAGTTGGCAGAGCCCCCGATCGCTGCACACGGCGAGCAGCGGCGTCAGCGGCGAAGGGATGACAGCATAGCGAAGAGCCACGGCTCCCCCTTCCTGCCGAGCAGCCGTCTGCGGTTCTCGCTCACTTCTGTCCCATGAGCTTGTGGACCTGCGGGATGACGCGGACGTCGGGGAGGCGGGCAGCGAGCGTCGCGTGCATGGCGAGCACCCGCATGGGCGACGGCGTGCGCACACCAGAGACAGCCGTGACGGGCTGGAGGACGACCGGCGTCGCCGGCTCGACCGCGGCGACGAGGGCGGCCAGACGGTCCAGCTCCGCATCGGGCGTGTCGGCGACGACGACCACCTTGACCTGCACGGCCGCCGCCGCAGCGACTTCGAGGAAGCGGCGATGCGCCTCCCACGGCGTCGGCTCGCCTGTGGCCGACTCCATCTTGACGTCCATCGCGACGTGGTCGATGCCCCCGATCACCCGCTCCAGCTCGCCCGGAAGCGTGCCATTGGTCTCGAGGTAGGCCCCGAGGCCGCGGTCGCGGAGCGATGGGCACAGGGCTGCGATGAAGTCGGGGTGGAGCAGCGGCTCGCCGCCTGTGAAGCTGACCGAGTGGTGCAGGCCCCGCGGCGCATCAAGCCCGTCGATCGCCTGGAGCGCCAGGGCAGCATCGAGCGGGTTGCCCCATCGGGCGAAGCGGCGGCTGCCCGCCGTCTCCTCGACCAGGCAGGTCGCCGGCGGCTCAACGCAGGCTTCTCGCGTGTCGCAGAAACGGCAGTGGCGGTTGCAGCCACACAGGCGCACGAAGACCTGG
Organism: uncultured Planctomycetota bacterium; assembly: GCA_964506385.1. Taxonomy (GTDB): domain Bacteria; phylum Planctomycetota; class PUPC01; order DSUN01; family DSUN01; genus CAZDNN01. Next base: position 11,231 of record CAZDNN010000111.1, on the reverse strand, counting down.
CGGGTGCCGACCAGGATGCCTTCGCCCTGGATGGCCGAGAAGATCTCGAAAACGGGCGCTGACGGCTCGGACACAATCACTCCTTCGCACCCTTCGCCTGCTCCCTGCGCTGGCGTCGGCGCTCGTGAAGCCAGTCGTAGATGCGGATCGGCAGGGAGCGGCGGAGGACGACGGCGCCGTGGGGACACAGCTCGTGGCAGCAGAAGCATCGGATGCACCTGGCCAGCTCGATGGCGTAGGCCCCGTCGGCTTCGCGGATGGCGTGCGCCGGGCAGCTCCGCTCGCAAAGGCCGCAGCGGCGGCACTCGTCCTGGACGATCTCGGGATCGACGCGGACCGCGCGCCCGAGCAGGCCGGCGAGCCAGCCGGGCACAAGCTCGAGGAGGAGATTCGAGGCGCGCACGAAGTCGTGGACGACGCAGGCCTCGAGCCGCTCGCCGACGACCTCGATGCGGTCGAGCGCCGCGACGCCGAGTCCCCGCTCCTCCGCCTGGCCGAGGATGTGGATGGCTCGCGGCTTGTAGCCGATGAGATGGCAGGCCACGGCATCCGCGGCGACGGGATCGCTGCTGGCAATGACAAGGCCGACCTGCCTGGGGTCCCCGTGGGCGGGGCCGTCGCCCTCCATAGCGACGACGGCGTCCATCACGCACAGGCGCGGGCGGACGACCGCGTAGATGTCGAGGAGCGCGGCCGCGAGGTCGCGGCTCTGAGGGGCGAGCTGGTGCATGCGGAGCTTCCCGCCGCCGGGCACGCAGCCGAGCACGTTCTTGACGGCGCCGGTGTAGAGCGCCTGGCCGTGGGTCTTGAGCTTCGGCAGCGTCACGACGACATCGGCGTCGAGCACGGGCTGGGCGAGGGCGAAGCGCCGCAGGATCGCGCCGTCGGGCAGATCGACGAAGGTGCGCTCCCCGGCGTCGAAATCCCTGATCTCCGCTCCCGCCTCCGTGGCTGCTGCGCCGACGCCCGTCTCCTCGAGCAGGCGCTCGGTGATGCTCCACCGCAGGCCCCCTGGTGAGTCACCCACCCACGCCTCGGCACCCGCCTCCCGAACCAGGGTGACCGTGGCCCGCACGATCTCGGGATGGGTCGTCACCGCCCGCTCCGGGCGCTTCGGCGACAGCAGGTTCGGCTTCAGGAGCACCCGCTGGCCGGGCTCGACGAACCGGCCGACGCCGCCGAGCAGCTCGAGCGCCTCGCGGCAGGCGGCGAGCACACGGGCCGGCTCGTAGTCGGCACAGCGGACGAGCGCGACCTTCGGCTTGTCGGGCGACGGCTCTGTCATCGGGTGCCTTCCACTCGTCCCTCGGACCTCGACACTCGTCCCTCGAACCTCGCCACTCGTCCCTCCCTCATCGCGTGCACGCGATGAGGGCGATGCCAGCGAGAATGAGGGCGCCGCCGAGCAGGCGAATGCGGCCGTAGGCCTCCTTCAGGACAACCGTGCCCAGGACGATGGCGGCGATCTGGCTCATCTGCCTCGCGGCGACGATGTAGCTTACCTTGCTCGTCTCCATGACGAACAGGATAAGGGTGTAGGCCCCAATGTCCAGCGCAGCGGCGACCGCCAGCGGCCGCCACTCGGTGCGGAAAGTCTCGCGGATCTCGTGCCAGCCGCACCGCCAGAGCACATAAGGCAGCAGGAAGCCGGCCGAGAAGATCCAGTGGACGAACCCGAATGGGATCGGGTCCGCGTAGCGGGCGATGGCCAGCTTGTCGATGACCGAGTAGGCCGAAATCGCGAGCGCCGCCAGCAGCGCGAAGCCTGTGCCCCGCGTGCGCATCCGCCCCGACAGGCGGTAGACGTGGGCGATGCTCAGCCCCTCCAGGTGAATGACGAACACGGCGCCGACCACGAGCGCGATGCCCAGCAGCCCCAGCACGCTCAGCCGCTCCCCAAGAAACAACACCGCCCACAGCGGCACGAGGGCGGGCGCCGTGCGGCTGAGCGGGTAGGCCATCGACAGGTCGCCGAGGGTGAGCGCCTCCGCGATGAGGATCACGTAGACCGCCTTCGCCGCACCCGACGCCACCATGCACGCCCACGCCCCGGCGCTGAAGTCCGCGCCCAGCCCCTTCCACAGGTAGATCGGCAGGAACAGCGGGAGCGCCAGCGAGTAGAGGCCCCAGATGAACACCAGCTTGTGGCGAGACTGCTTCGCCAGCAGGTTCCACATCGCGTGGCCGGCCGCCGAGAGCAGCACGATGAGCAGCGGTGCGACTTCCATGGGAGTAAGGCATTATAGCGAAGGAGGCCGCGAGGGGGAAGCGACTGATGATTGGGGATCGATGATTGATGATCGGGCGGACGTGGCGCGTGGCTCTGCCAGCGACGGTGGCTGGGCTTCTGGCTGGCGCCCGGTCTCTCGCATCCACCTACCTGCCGTGCAGCCTCGCTCCCCTTCCCCCGTGACTTCTCCGCCCATGGGGCGGGTGGACCACCGGATTCCCCCGCACGCGCCCCCGACCGGCAATGACAGGGGGATCTCCCAGGTGGTCTGGGTTCCGTGAGGCCGCTCTCCGCGCGTCCTCGCTTGCCCGCCGTGTCGGCCATGGCGTATATTCAAGCGGCATCGAGCACCCGCCGCAAGGAGAGAGCGCCGTGGAGTACATCGACGTGATGATGGTGCGAGGGGATCTCGAGGGGATCCCGCACTTCGAGCTGCCCGAGCCATACCGCGTGCGCCCCTACCGGCCAGGCGACGCGGAGACGTGGCGGCGGATCCAGGCGGCGTCAGACCGGTTCGGGGCGTTCCCGCCCGAGAAGTTCGCGCGGGTCTTCGGCACCGACGAGTCGGTGCTGGCCGCGCGGCAGCTCTACCTGTGCGACGGCGAGGGGGAGGCCATCGGGACCATGTCCGCGTGGTTCGGCGAATCGGAGGAGTGGCGGGACTGGGGACGGCTGCACTGGGTGGCTGTGGTGCCGAAGCACCAGGGGCAGGGCCTGGCGCGTCCGCTCCTGACTCTGACGATGAACCGCCTTGCCGAGCTGGGCCACGCCCGCGCCTTCCTCGGGACAGCCACGCCGAGGCTCGCCGCGATCAACCTCTATCTCAAGTTCGGCTTCCTCCCCCACGTCCGCAGCGACGAGGACATCCGTGCCTGGCGCCTCGCCGCGCCGCACCTTAAGGCGGAGTACTGGGACCGCGCGGCGGCGCGGGTCCCCGAGCTGTCCGCCTAGCGGCGATGCTCGAGGAACCACTCGTAGAGCGCGGGGTTCGCGTACGTCTCCGTCCAGGAATCGTGGCCGGCGTCGGGGTAGACGGTGAGCCTGGCGTTGCCGCCCGCGGCGTTGACGGCATCAACCATCCGCTGCGAGGCCACGAGCGGCACCACATCGTCCTTCCCGCCGTGGAAGGCCCACACGGGCACGTCGCGCAGCCGGTGGGCCAGCAGCCCCCGCCCACCGCCGCACACGGGCGCGATGGCCGCGAAGCGCCCGGGGTGCGCGCACCCCAGGTCCCACGTTCCGTAGCCCCCCATGCTCAGGCCCGTCAGGTAGACCCGGCTCTCGTCCACAGGGTAGTTCCCCACCACCTCGTCCAGCAGCTCCACCAGCACGTCGCTGTCCCACACCTGCCCTGCGGGGCACTGGGGGGAGGCGACGATGAAGGGGAAGTCAGGCCGCTCTTCGACCAGCTTCGGCGGCCCGTGTTTCTTGACCAGGTCGAGGTCGGCGCCGCGCTCACCGGCACCGTGGAGGAAGACGATCAGCGGCCACCGCCTCCCGCTCTCCTCGTGGCCCTCGGGCAGGAACAGCAGGTAGCGGCAGCCGACGGTCTTCGTGATGGTCTGCTCGAACCACTGGCTGTGCTGGGGCATCGGGGCTCCTCTCGGGGCTCAAGGGAAGTCAACGAACAGCGCGCCCTGCTCGCCGAGCGGCTTGCGCGCCATCACCTCGCCGCTCGGCGGGATGACCATACCGCCAGGACGCCACGCGATCAAGCCAGTTCCTGTTGCGGAAAGTCCCCTCGTCGCAAGACCGCCTGAAGGCGGCTCTTTCCCCCGGGACCGGGGACTTGAACTTCCTGCAACAGGAACTACCATGGACTTTGGCGTGATGCTCATCCCCGCCCTCGCCATTGACGGCGGGGTGCCCAGCGGCGAGGATATCAGGGCGCGGCTCACCTGGCACACTGAGGAGCCCCTGGGCAGATGCGCGGGCTACATCTCGGCCTTCCCAGGCCGTTCGTCGTCTTCGTCGTCTTCACCCTCTTCCGCCTCCTCGATCTGGTCGATGAGCCGCTCGCCACGATCGATCAGGCGCTCGATCTCGTCCTCGATCTCCTCGAACTCGTGCTCGGCGGCCCGCCGCACCCGCTTCTGCTCTTCGCGCATGGCCTCGAGGATGTGGCGCTGGACCTCGAGCTTGATCTCGGCGCGCTCGGCCTGGAAGCGCATCTCCTGCGCCTTGCCGAGCGCGGCGAACCGCGCCTTGAGATCGGCGAGCACCGCCGCCACCCGCGGGTCGCCCCGATGCTCGGCGGCGAACTCCAGGATCGCGCGGAACTCCTCCTGCAACTCGCGCTTCTCGCGCTGCTGCCCGAGGGACAGCCGCAGGATGTCCAGCTCGGCCTCGAGGCGCATGGCCTCAATGTGGCGGTTTGCCATCTGGCTCCGGATCGCCCTCGCGGCCACGTCGAGCATCTTGGGCCATAGCTCGGCCTGCTGCTGTGCGCCAGGAAGCTCGGCAGCGTCGGCATGGTCGCGGCGGATGCGGCGCAGCAGGCGACGGGCGAAGCGCACGCGCTCCCAGGCCTCGCGCGCCTGGCGCATCGCGTCGGGGCCGGGGCGCTCAGCCAGAGCGGCTGCCGCCTTCGTCGCCTGCCCGCCGAGCTGCGTCAGGACCTCGGTCAGCCCCGGCGGCACGGGGATGCCGGCCCGCTCAAGCTGCGCGGCGAGCTGGCCATATGCCTCGCCGAGCTCCCCCACGCTCTCCTTGAGCCGTTCGGCGAGCCCGACCTCCCCCGCCACGAGCGGCAGCCCAAGCGACCACACGACGGCCACAACGACTGCGCACCTGGCCCTTCTCATTGTCAGGCTCCTTTCACTGGCTGCCGGCGCCCTTGACGCGCATGCGCAGCGCATAGAGGCCCTTGCTGGCGGTGATGAAGAGCGTGCGCATGTCCCTGCCGCCGAAGCAGACGTTCGCCGTCCAGCGCTCGGGCACGGCGATGTGCTCGATCTTCCTGCCGGTCTTGTCGAAGACGTGGACGCCTCGGCCCGTGAGGTAGACGTTGCCCTCGCTGTCGAGGGTCATGCCGTCGGAGCCCATCTCGCAGAAGAGCGCCTTGCTCGCGAGCGCCCCGTCGGGCTGGATGGCGTAGCGGTACGTCTTCCCCGCCCGGATGTCGGCGACGTAGAGGGTCTTGCCGTCGGGCGTGCCGATGATGCCGTTGGGCTGCTTGAGGTCGTCGGCGACGCGGCGGAGCGTCTTGTGGTCTGGCGCGAGGTGGTAGACGGCCTGGCAGTCCTGCTCCGTCGGCCCGCGCCTCCAGTAGCGGCGCTTGTAGAAGGGGTCGGTGAAGTAGACGCCGCTGTCGGGCGCGACCCACAGGTCGTTCGGGCCGTTGAGCAGCTTGCCCCGGTAGCCCTTCACCACCACCGCCTTCGTGCCGTCGGGGGCGATCCGCCACAGCTCGTTCTTCTCGTCCGCGCACGCCCACAGATTGCCCTTCGCGTCGAAGCACAGGCCGTTGGACCGGCCGCACGGCTTCAGGAACTCGGTGAGCTTCCCGCCCACGCTCCACTTCAGGATGCGGTCATTCGGCTGGTCGGTGAAGAACACGTTGCCGTGGGCGTCGGCGGCCGGCCCCTCGGTGAACTTGCAGTCGCCGGCCAGCTTCTCCACCTGCGCCCCCGGCGCGATGACCGCGCTCTCGCCAGCGAGGGCATTCGCCGCGACGCACGCCACCATGAGCGCTATGGCTGTCCTCATCGAGTGGCCTCCTGTTGGCTTCAGTCCTCCTACACCGATGGAGCATACGCCGCGGCGACGCTTTCGTCAACAGCCTCCGACACCGGGAACCCAGGCTTGCACGCAACGGCTTGTGCGCTATCCTTGTGTGCCACCACGCCCTTTCATTGGAGGAACCGCTGTGCCGCGTCGCCCGAACATCGTTTTCCTGTTCACCGACGACCAGCGCTTCGACACGATCCGCGCGCTGGGCAACCGCGAGATCCATACGCCTAACCTCGACCGCCTGGCGGAGCGCGGCACGGCCTTCACCCACGCCTACATCATGGGCGGCACGTGCGGCGCCGTGTGCATGCCCTCCCGCGCCATGCTCCACACGGGCCGCACCCTCTTCCACATCGACCGCGAGGGACAGGACATCCCCCGCGAGCACACCACCCTCGGCGAGTGCCTCCAGGCCGCAGGCTACACGACCTTCGGCACGGGGAAGTGGCACAACGGCCGGCCCGCCTTCGCCCGCAGCTTCTCCTGCGGCGACCGCATCTTCTTCGGCGGAATGAGCGACCACTTCAAAGTCCCGCTCAACCCCTTCGACCCGTCGGGCGAGTATCCGAAGGAGCGGATCTACCACGAGGAGAAACTCCACTCCTCCGACCTCTTCAGCGGCGCCGTCATCGACTTCCTCCAGCACCACGAGGGCGGCCAGCCCTTCTTTGCCTACCTGTCGTTCACCGCGCCCCACGACCCGCGCGACACCCATCCAAGGTTCCACGCCCTCTACGACCCGGCGAAGCTCAGCCTGCCCGAGAGCTTCCTGCCCGAGCATCCCTTCGACAACGGCGAGCTGCGCATCCGCGACGAGATGCTCGCCCCCTTCCCCCGCACGCCTGAGGTCATTCGCCAGCACACCGCCGACTACTACGCCATGCTCTCGCACATCGACGCCGCCGTCGGCCGCGTCATGGCCACCCTGCGCGCCACGGGCCACGCCGACGACACCATCGTCGTCTTCGCCGGCGACAACGGCCTCGCCGTCGGCCGCCACGGCCTCATGGGCAAGCAGAGCGTCTACGACCACAGCGTCCACGTCCCCCTCCTCCTCGCCGGCCCTGGCGTGCCGCGCGGCGAGACCCGCGACGCCTTCGCCTACCTCATCGACATCTACCCCACCCTCTGCGACCTCATCGGCATCGACATCCCATCGACTGTCGAAGGCCACAGCCTCTGCCCTGCCCTCTCCAGCTCCGAGCCCATCCGTGACACCCTCTTCTTCGCCTACCGCCACCTCCACCGCGGCGTCCGCGACCGCCGCCACAAGCTCATCGAGTGCAACGTCGAGGGCACCCGCACCACCCAGCTCTTCGACCTGGGGGCTGACCCGCACGAGACGGACAACCTCGCCGACGCCCCGGCGCGCGCCGATGACATCACCCGCCTCCGCGCGCAGCTTGCCCGCTGGCGCGATGAGCTCGACGACCCTGATGAGTTCTGAGTGTCGCGAACGGCGCCTTGACAACCAAGCGCGCCTGTGCCTAGAATAGGTCTGTGGAAGGAGAGACACAGGAAGCGATGATGACCAAGACGGTGCCGAGTGTGCTGGCCGAGCTCAAGCAGGCGCTTGCCCAAATCTACGGCGAGCGTCTCAAGGGCGTCTACGCCTTCGGCTCGTACGCCCGAGGCGAGGCGAGCCCGGATTCCGACCTGGACGTGCTGATCGTGCTCGATCACGTGGAGAGCTACCGCGCCGAGATCAAACGGACCAGCCACCTGATCGCCGCTCTCTCCCTGGACAGTGGCATCAGTCTCAGCCGCGTCTTCATCTCCGAGGGCGAGTGGCTTGACGGGCAGACGCCGTTCCTGCTCAACGTCCGCGACGAGGCCGTCCCCGCGTGAACCCCGAATGCCAGAAGCTCCTGGACAAGGCTGACCACGCCCTCCACGCTGCCGAGCTGCTCCGCGATGGCGGGGAGATGGACTTCGCCGCAGGCCGCGTGTACTACGCGATGTTCTATGCGGCGCAGGCCCTGCTGCTGGAGCGCGGGCTGCGCTTCTCCAAGCACAGCGCGGTGCATGCTGCCTTTGGCAAGGAGTTCGCCAGGACGGGTGTTCTCGACCCCAAGTTCCACCGCTGGCTCATCGACGCCTTCGACGAGCGCATCCGCGCCGACTATGCCACGGGCAAGCCCCTCACCGCCGAAGACGTCGAGGACATGATGGCCCAGGGCCGCGAGCTCCTCGCGACCGCACGACGCCGCCTCGGCGGCGCATCCTGAGACCCGCCGCCTGCACAACCACACCGTCCATGGCATCGAGGCGTCTGCACCACCCAGCTCTTCGACCTCGACGCCGACCCCCACGAGACGAACGACCTCGCTGCCGCCCTACTTCGCCGCCGGGCGGTGCCAGAGCGATTCCCAGTAGCGGCGGTCGGTGGCGTAGACGTCGATGGGGGCGTCGGCAGGCAGGTCGCGGGGCAGGACGCCGTAGCGCTTCATCTCGCGGACGTATTGCGGCTGGGGGCGGAAGCCGGGCATGTCGAACCGCGTGATGGTCTCGAGATTCTGCTTGCCGGCCTCGACCATCGCCAGGAGAGCCCTGTAGTCGGGGTCGTCGGCATTCGCGAAGACGGCGACGGCCTTCCCCGCCTTGTCGCGGCAGAGCTCGAAGCCGCCGGCGTCCCTGGCCAAGGGGGCGAGCAGGAGCAGCGACTTCGCGGGCCGCGTGAGGTTGAAGACGATGTGGCGGCTGAGCTTGAGGCGCTTGTCGTCGAGGCTGAAGCGCCAGAAGGAGATGCCCCGCTCGTCGCACATGGCCTTGGGCAACACCTTGTGGCCCTTGTGACAGGCGGCGCAGCGACGCGCGATGGCCTGTGCCCCCGCCTTCGTCGTGGGCCAGCCGGTGTCGGTGTTGATCAGGCCGTTGGACCAGTAGCCGCCGATGGCGCCGCCGCCGAGGGCGGCGTAGGTGCCGGGATAGGGGGCGCCCGATTCGATCCAGAGCCGAAGCATGCGCTTCTGCTGCGGCGTGGCCTTGACCTCGTGGTGTGAGCCGTCGAGCATGGTGAGGATTCGGCTGGCCGAGGAGCCGAGGGTCCGCGGCGGGTAGTTGCTTCTGGCGAGGTTGCGGCCGTCGGAGAAGAGGCGGCGGACGGTCATCGTGAAGTAGGCGTGGGAGAACATGGGGCCTCGGTCGCCCGTCAGCGCGACCTTGCCGTCGTAGGGGCCGCCCCGCTCGGTCTTCTCGTAGCCGTGGCAGTCCACACACAGCTTGTCGAGGATCGGCTGGACGTCGCGGGGGAAGTCGAAGACGTCGGGGCAGCCCTCGATGGGCTCGATGCGGCTCGGCGGGCGCTGCATGGCCATCACCGTGCCGCGCAGCGGCTCGCCCGGCGCCTCGACGCGCGGCTCGTGGCAGCCAACGCAGCCGGTCGTCTCCCCAGGCTGCACGGTGAGGAAGCTCTGCATCCGCTTCACCGACAGGTCGCGGCCGTCGAGGGCGACGAAGAAGAGGCTCCGCAGCGCCGGCACCTCCATGTACGCCGAGCCGTCGGGCTCGACGGGCACGGTGCCGAGCACCCGCTCGAGGGTGAATGTGCCGCCGTAGCTCAGGGGGTCCATGCCGCCGGTGAAGTTGATCGGCTTGGGCAATGCCTCGAGCACAAGCAGCTTTTTGATATCGCCGCGAGCGACTCCCTGCATATTGCGGCCTTCATAGACGTCCATCAGGACGAGGCGGCCGGTGTCCTCCCGCAGGTTGATGCGGTCTGGCATGACCCGCTCGCGGGGGCGGGGAGCGAGGGGACGCGGCTCGTGGCACTCGAGGCGTGCGCGGGCCTCCTGCGGGTCGCACTGGTAGATGGCCGCGGCCTGGCCCTTGCCGTCCACGAGCACGATGCTTCTGCCCTCGGCCGCGAGGAAGGCCTCCTCACTGAGTGCCCAGGGGTCGCGGTAGCGCCTGTTCGAGATCCGCCGCAGCGCCGGCTGCATGTCGGGGCCGTAGCGCGGGTCAATGACCGAGAGGAAGCCGACGTGCTCCCTGGCCCCGTGGCCGGGGGAGTAGATGGCGACTATCTTCTCGCTCCCGGGGATCGGCCTGGCGTCAATGATCACGCCGCCGGGATGCATGTTCCCGAAGAGGGTCATCTGCGCCGTGCCGTCGGGGTTGGCGATCCACAGATGATGGTAGTCCACCTGCGAGCGGTCCACATACTCCCATCGTGTGTAGATGACCTGGCCACTGGGGAGCACCCACGGGGTGTTGTCGTGCTCGTTGTTGCTCGATAGCGGCCGGAGGTCGCTGCCGTCGGCGTCGCAGCGGTAGAGGACGGCGACGGGGGTCACCCAGCAGTTGACCCACCGCTTGCAGCGGTCCGAGACGAAGATGATGCCGCCGTCGGGCAGATAGCAGGGCTCGATGTCGTTGAACGGCCCGTCGGTGAGCTGGCGGAGGCCGGAGCCGTCGGCCTGGATCTCGTAGAGGTGGTACCAGGGGCTGTCGCCCTTGCGGTAGGAGAAGAGGATTCGCCTCCCGTCGTAGTGGACGGCGGGGTCGCGGACGCCGCCCTTCGGGTCGTCGAGCAGCACGGTGCGGGTGCCGGTCTTGAGATTGAGGCGGCAGAGCTTCCCGCCTGGGCCGTAGGTCAGCCGCCGCTGGTCCTGGGCGTAGTAGCCGAAGTTGGCGTACCAGTGGCCGTCGCGGCCCGGCTGCCGCATGGCGAAGACGATCTCGTCGATGCCCAGACTGGGCAGCGCGTCGAGCAGCTTGCGTCGGGCCTCGCGTTCGGCCTTCTCGCGGGCCTCGCCGATCCGACGCCGCAGCGCCGCCATCCCGTCGTTGCCCTTGGCGTCCAGGCACTCCAGCTCCCAGATCGACACCAGGTTCCATCGCCCAGGCTTCAGGCAGAGGATACGCAGGTATCGCCCCTCGCTCTTGAGATTCCCGATGACCTCCCTGCCGCCTCTCCCGTGCTTCTGCTCGTGGATGGTCTCCCACGTCCTGCCGTCGGCGGAGACCTGGAGTTGGTACTCGACGGCGAGTGCCGTCTCCCAGTGGATCACCACATTGTCCACGGCCATGACCCGCCCGAAGTCGAGTTGAAGCCACTGCGGCTTCCCCGCGAAGGTTGCGCTCGCCCATCGCGTCCTCGGGTTCCCATCGAGCGCATAGCCTGGCAGATAGTCCCGCGAGTGGACCGACGACGCCGTTACGGCCCCCCCCGTCTCCGCCGCCAGCCCAGCAGGCCCCACAAGAACCACGATCGACACAACAGACAGGATGAGTCGCACGGTGCACGGCCCTCACGTCAGCGGTCCAA
>CAZDNN010000110.1:0-14059 GCA_964506385.1 uncultured Planctomycetota bacterium | reverse complement strand
CTCGGGCGAGCGGAAGTGCACGGCGCCCTTGTAGAACAGCCAGTCCACGGGCTGCGTGCAGAGGTATTTCCATAGCGGCCGCTGCACGATCTCCTTGACGACCAGCAGGCCGTCGTCGGGGAGCCGCTCGCAGCAGCGGGACAGCAGCTCCTCGCCCGCCTCGTGGCTCGCCAAGTGGTGCAGCACGTCGGCCACCACCATCACGTCGCAGGGCACGGGCTCCGTGTCGAAGAGATCCTGGCAGTGGAACTCGGCATTCGGCAGACCGACCGACCGGGCGACGGCGATGCGATGCTCGTCGAGGTCGAAGCCGACGACCCGACGGCGCGGGCTCCGCAGCGCCAGGTAGTTTGCGAGCACGCCGTGGCCGCAGCCGAGGTCCACGATCGTGCCTTCGGCCGGGATGCATGCCTCGACGCCGGGCACGTTGGCATGCCAGTAGCGCAGCCAGCAGAAGACCGAGGTCCAGCCCCGTCCCGCGTAGAGCTTGAACAGGTGCTTGCGGGCCTCTCGGCGAGGCGGGAGGTCTGCGGGGATCGCCGATTGCCGATTGCCGATTGCCGGTTGCCCCATGGCGGTTCACAGGTTCGCGTTGTCGTACGTTCCTCGCCGCAGGTCCCGCCGGATCGCCAGCAGGCTCCAGAACGATCTCACGGCGTCGCGGAGGGGGTGGACCTTCGAGGTGGCCTGGACGTGTGCCCAGCGGACTGCCACCTCGTCCACGCGGTAGCCGAGGCGGGCCGCGAGGGCCAGGACCTCGGCGTCGAAGCTCCAGTCGTCGCGGCGCTGGAGGCGGAACAGCCGCTGGGCAGCGTCCGCGGTGAATGCCTTGAAGCCGCAGTTGAAGTCCGTCAGCCGCGTGCCCAGCAGCCACGTGGCCAGGGTGATGTATGCCTCGCCCATCAGGTAGCGGTGGAGGGGCGGCTTGGTCTCGATCACCTTGCCGGGCAGCCGCCGGGAGCCGATCGCGATGTCCGCACCGTCCGCGAAGCGGGGCGCGAGCTTCTCGAACTCCTCGATCGGCGTCGAGTAGTCGGCATCCAGGAAGAGCCGCACGGCGCCCTCCGCCGCCAGCATCCCCTCGCGGACGGCGAAGCCCTTCCCGCGGTTGGGCGAGTGGGCCAGCACGCGGACCCGCCGCTCGGAGGCCGCGATCTCCTGTTCGATGGCGACGGTCTCATCGGTGCTCCCGTCGTCCACGAGCAGCAGCTCCCACGTCCGCACGCCGCCCCGCAGGTACTCGATGACGGCTCCCGCCGACCGACGGATGTTCGCCTCCTCGTTGTACGTCGGGACGATCGCCGACAGCTCAACCATCGCTCATCCCTTCATCCGCGTCTCCATCGTCCTCTTCCTCTCTCCTTCCGCGCACCCGTCCCCACACGTCCACAGCCCCCCACGCCGCCAGGACGATCAGGTACGGCACGATGGGCACCCGGTACCGCGTGATGGCCATGAACACCGCGTGCAGCGCCGTGTAGTAGCCGAAGAGCAGGATGAGCAGCAGGACCGGCCGCCATCGCGACCGCGCCCGCGCGAGGCCCCACAAGGCGAGGAGCAGGACTGGCGCGAACGTGACACCCGCCACAACCGCCGTGGCGGTGCCCACGTGCTCCGCGTGGGGCCACAGGCGCCAGAAGCGGACGAGCTTGGCGCCCACGAGTCGCAGGAACTCGCCCGGATGCGTCCGGATCCACGCCATCCCCTTCCGCCAGAAGAGACGATCGATCTCTGCCTCGGTCAGGCCGTCGAACTCGCCCGTCTGCTCGGGCAGGAAGCAGTGGCCGCCGCCGTCAGCGCGGGGGTTGTTGGTCACCCACAGGGTATAGCCGCCCTCCGTCGTCGCCGCCACGAAGCGCCCGTGCACGCGGTAGTTCCGCACCCACCAGGGCGTCATGACGACGGCGAAGCCGACCAGGACGAGTGCCGCCTCCCACAGCGCCCGGCGCCTCCTGCTTCGTGCAACCAGCACCCAGAGGGCGGCGACTGGGGCGAAGAGCAGCAGCGACGAGCGCGTCAGCGCCGCCAGCCCAAGAGCGACACCGCCCGCGAGCCATCGCGACCAGCCCGCCTCGGCCTGCCAGGCTGCCAGGAGCAACGCCACGGCTACCGCCAGCAGGTACGTGCACATCGTCTCCGTCACCAGCATTCCGGCGTAGTAGACGAGCTTCGGGTAGACCGCCGTCAGGAGTCCCGCGAGCACCGCCGTGCGCCGGTCGAAGAGGCGTCGCGCCACGGCCATCACCACGACGCACGTCCCCGCGCCCAGCACGGCCATCACGACCCGAGCCGCCCAGAGCCTGTGCCCCGCGACGCCGTAGATGCCCGCCAGGACGGCCGGCAGCAGGGGAGGGCGGAAGGACCGCACTGTCAGCGATTCGCCGGGGTCGGTGAACAGGCCGCCGTAGTCCTGCTTTGCCAGCCCGTGCCCTTCGAGCAGGCTCAGAGCCAGCGCGTCGTAGCTCGGCGCGTCGGGGCCGAACAGGCCCCGACCCTGATGCTCGATGTAGCCGACCCACAACAGCCGCGGGACGAGCGCGACTGCGAAGACGACCAGCTCGGCTCTGCCTCTAGTCTGCCACCAGCTCACAGAGGATCCGCTCCATTCCGTCCGCCATGGTCTCCCACGAGAGATGCTGCTGGGCGTAGCGTCGGCAGCGCTCCGAGAGGCCGGGCTCGCCGGCGACCTCATCGAGAAACCGCGTCATGCCCTCCGCCAGGCCGTCGGCCGTGGCGTCGCGAGTTACCAGCCGCGGGTCGAAAGGCTCGATCAGCTCGGGCGTCGCGCCCACCGGCGTCCCGAGCACGGGCGTGCCGCAGGCAAATGCCTCGGCAGTCACCAGCCCAAAGCCCTCCAGCGCCCGTGTCGGCAGCACGAAGCAGTCCGCCGCACGGTAGTAGAGCGGCAGCTTCTCCTCGGGCACGTAGCCGAGCAGCTTGACCGTCTGGCTCAGCAGCTTCGCGTCGATGCTCCGGCGCAGCTCCTCCTCCAGCGCGCCGCGGCCCGCGACGAGCACCAGCAAGCGGCGATCTCCGCCCAGCACATGGGGAACGGCCGCGACCAGCTCGAAGACACCCATCCTGTGCTCGATGCGCCGGCACGTGAAGAAGATTGCTTCCTCAAGCGGCAGCCCGAGGCGCTCCCGCGCCTCGGCCCGGCTTACGCTCGTATTGAAAACCTCGAGGTCGGCGCCACCCGGCAGCTTCGTCACCTTGTCGAGGCAGTCGGGGTAGTGACGCTCGACGAGGAGGCGGGTGAAGTCGCTGAGGACCACGATGCGGTCGCTGCGCCGCACGTTCCGTCCGTCCATCCACCGCAGCGTGGCCGCGATGGGGCGGCGCCAGAGGCTCAGCCCGCGCTCCGCGCCGGTCCGCGGGTCGTAGGTGTGCCGGTCGAGGTACTCGAGGAAGTAAAGCGAGTGCAGGACCATCACGCGAGGCAGCGCGGCGACGCTCCGCGTCCGATTGGCTGCCAGCGCCGAGACGGGATGGTGGAGCACCAGGGCGTCGAAGCCGATCTCGGCCTGAAGCCGGCCGATGAGGCGCCGGACCTCGCGCTGGGTCGAGAGGTAGAAGCCGACCCCGCTCCTGGCCGCAGTCGGGTAGCGGTGGATCGTCATCCCCGCCAGCTCCTCGCGCTCGGGATGCTGCGGCTTGAGGCGCTGGGTCGCGACGTGCACCTGGTGGCCCCGCGCGGCGAGGCGCCGGCTCGACTCGTAGACGACGCGGAAGCTGCCGCCCTCCTCGTCCGGATACGTCCAGCCTGCGACGGTGAGGATCTTCATCGGCCAAGCACCTCCCGCCAGATCGAGGCCGTGGCCTCGGCGATCCGCTCGTGGGTGTAGTGGGCCAGTACCCGCTTGCGGCCCTCCGCGGCCAGCCGCGCCCGCTCGTCCGGCGATCCCATCAAGCGCTCGAGCGCGTGGTGCAGAGCAGCCGCGTCCCCTTCGGGCACCACGAGGCCCGCGTCGCCGATGACGCTGGGAATCGCCCCACACGTCGAGCCCACGGCGGGCACCCCGCAGGCCATGGCCTCGATGAGCACGTGGCCGAACTGCTCTTTCCAGTGCGCCGCCGCCTGCGACGGCAGGGCCAGGGCGTCCAGGCAGTTCAGGTACCGCGGCATCGCATCGTGGGGCACCGTGTCGAGCAGGACGGAACGGCCTGCGAAGGGCGCCTTGCGGAGCCGCTCGGCCACCTGGTTGCGCAGGGCGCCGCGCCCGACGATCAGCAGGCTCCAGTCGCCATCCAGCCTGCCCACGGCATCGAGGAGCACGCCAATGCCCTTCTCGGGCACCAGGCGCCCGGCGAAGCCGATGGCAAAGCCCTTGAGGCCCAGCTCGCCGCGGAGGGCCTGCTCGTCGCGGCCGGCGAAGGCCGTCGGGTCCACGCCGAACTGGGGGAGGACGTGGACGGGGCCGTCGAAGCCCTTGCCGCGGAGGATGTCCGCGCCCTCGGCGTTGCCGGCGATGGCCGCGTCGGCGGCGGCCAGGACCGTCTGCTCGATGGCGTCGTGGGGCCAGCCGTAGCGGCGGCGCAGGTTCTCCCAGGTGAAGATCACCACCTTCGTTTCCGGGCGCCGCCGCGTGCTGCGAACGGCCTGCCAGGCGGCGAGGCTCCAGGGCTCCTCCTCGATGTGGAGCAGGTCCGGCGCGAGGCGGGCGACGGCGCGGCGCGCCCCGAGGTAGACGAAGCGGTAGTTGTGGGAGTGATAGAGGCTCGGAAGTGGCACGATGCGATAGTCGGGGTGCTCGGTCCGCTGGACATCCACGGCCATCAGCTCGCGGCGGACGCGGCGGGGGCAGATGAGCGAGAGCTCGATGTCGGGCATCCTCGCCAGGAGCTCGAGCTTGGCGTGGTTGGCCGCGACGACGTAGGAGTGGGAGTAGACGGTCACCCGCATGGCTCACCCCCGCTCCCTGGCCGCGAGGGCCTCGTAGATCTCCCGCATCCGCGCGGCGTGGCGCCAGAGCGGGAACTCGCTGCGGACCCGCTCCTCGGCCGCACGCCCCAGCCGGGCGGCCAGACCCTCGTCCGCCAGCAGGCGGGCTATGGCTTCGGCCATGCGATCGATGTCGCCGGGCGGCACGAGCAGGGCCTCTTCGCCGTCGCGGACGATCTCGGGCACGCCGCCGCTGTCGGTCGCGACGATCGGGCGACCCGCCGCCATAGCCTCGAGCACGACGATGCCGAAGGGCTCGTCGCGCGAGGGGAGCACGAAGACGTCCAGCGCGTTCATCACGGCGGGCACGTCGTCGCGGTAGCCGGTGAAGCGGACGACGCCGGCGATGCCGAGCTCGGCGGCCAGGGCATGCAGGCGGTCACGATATGCCTCGTCGTCGGCCTGCTCGGCGCTGCTCGATACGCAGTCGCCGACGACGAGGAAACGGGCGTCATGGTGCTGGCGCGCGACGATGGCGGCGGCGCGGAGGAAGTCGTCCTGGCCCTTCCAGGGGGTGATGCGGCCGACAGTCCCCACCCACCGCTCGCCGGGCTGGGCGCCGAGGAGGTCCCGGAGGTCCGTGCCGGCCTCGCGTGCCGCGTGGGCTGCGGGATCGATGCCTTCGTGGATGACGGCGATGCGGTCCTGCTCGGCGGGGAACGCGGCGCGGAAGGGCTCGGCGATGCTCTCGGAGACGCAGAGGATGCGATGGCATCGGCGGACCAGCCAGGCGCCCACCCGGCCGAAGTTCGTCGCGCGGTTCCGCACGTGCCACACCGAGGCGGCGCCGGCGAGGCGGGCGGCGGGGATGGCGTAGATGGCCAGGGTGTTCTTGTTCGCGTGGACGACATCGATGCCGAGCCTGCGGATCCGCCAGGCCAGGGTGAGGACACCGTGGAGGAAGTAGAGCCCGTAGAGGAGGAGCTTGAGGGGATTGCGCGTGCGGGCGATGGTGCCGAGAGGCACGACGGCGACGCGGACGTGCGCGCCCCGCAGGAGAGAGGCGAAGCGGCCGTCGGTGCCGAGCACGGCGTGGAGGCCGTAGCGGCGCTGATCGAGCTGCTCGACGAGCGAGAGCAGGCTGCGCTCGGCGCCGCCGAGCTGGTCGCCCGTGTCGGAGACGAAGAGCACCCGGATCCTGCGGTCTGCGCGGGCTGTGGGTGCGCTCACGCCCCGCTCCTTTCGGCCAGGAGCTGGCGGATGAGTTGCTCGAAAGCCGCTGCCACGCGCTCCCAGGTGTACCGTTCGACGACGTGCTGGCGGCAGCGCTCGGGGAAGCCTGGCTCCCGGGCGATGGCGATGCCCGGCCCAAGGATGGCCTTGGCGATGGCCTGGGCGTCGTCGCGAGGGATCAGGAGGCGCTCGTCGAGCGGCGCGAGGATCTCGGGCGTCGCGCATCGTTGGGTGCCCAGAACGGGCGTGCCGCACGCCAGCGCCTCCACCGTCACGAGGCCGAAGGCCTCGAGGGCGACCGACGGCAGGACGAACAGGTCCGCGGCCTGAAAGTAGCGCACCAGGTCGTCGTCGGGGACGAAGCCCAGGAACTCGATGGCGCCGCCGGCACGGCGCGCCAGCCCCTCGAGGCAGCCGCGCAGCGGGCCGTCGCCTGCGACCATCAGCCGCAGGTCGTCGCGCTCCTGGGAGGCGAGGCCGAACCCGCGGATGAGCTGCCCAACCCCCGTGCGCGGCACCAGCCGCCGAGCCGTGAACAGCACGATCTCGTCGGGCGCCCAGCCGAGAGACCTCCGCAATGCAGCCGTGTCGTCCGCCGGCCGGAAGCGCTCGGCATCCACACCCCAGGGGATCACCTCGACCCGCTTGTGCCTCAGCCGCTGCATCACCTCGGACAGCAGGTCCCGCGAGTAGAGGCTGGGGCAGGCGATGGCGCTGCTTCGGTGGATCGTTGCGCGCTGCCGACTCCAGCGGTACCACGCCGCGTAGGCGCCTGTGAGGCACGAGGCGGCGCGCGCCAGGAGCCGCTTCTCGTGCCCCCCGACGCCCCGGACGTGATGCCAGTACTCCTGCGCCAGCGGCGCGTGAAAGCAGTAGATGGTCACCGCGCGGGCCGCCGCCCGGGACTGCGCCGCGCCGAACGCGGCATCGATGGGGTGGAGCAGGAGCGCGTCGTAGGCCTCGTCGGCCAGACGCCCGTCGAGGCACCGCCGCGCGGCCGCCGCGTTGGCCGGCTCGTAGAGCAGGCGGCCGAAGGGCCTGCGGGGGATGGCCTCGTCGAAGCGAATGACCCGAAGGCCGTCCGTCTGCTCCTCGGCGGGCCAGTCGGCCTGCTTGCGCATCGTGAGGACATCGACACGGTGTCCCCGCTGCGCCAGAGCGCGGGCGGATTCGAGCGCGGCCTGCTCCGCGCCGCCGATGAGAGGCTGGAAGTTGTCGATTACCAGCAGGATGTGCAGCGGGTCAGCCACGAGACTCCTCGCTGCCAGTAGCGTGGCGGAGCAACGTGCGGACGTCAGCCATCGTCTGGCGCCCGTCGAGCAGCAGGAGCACGCCGACGTACACGGCGGCGAGCGACACGAGCTTTGCCAGGCCCGGCCCCCAACCCGGCTCGGAGGCCGTCGCCCCCGCAGCGATGGCTGCGGCGCTGGCCAACGCGAGGCTCAGCAGCGGCGACAGCAGCATTGACCGCCACGCCATGTCAACCACCTGGGGCAGGAAGGCCCCATACCACACGGCGAGGCCCCCGAGCACCACCACGCCGACGCTGATGGCCGCCCCCTCCGCCCCGCGCCACCGTGTGAATGCGGGGCAGAGCACCACGAGGGCCGCCGCCTGCGCCAGCAGGGTCCTCCCCGTGACGTGCGGCCTGCCGACCGCGGTGAGCAGCCCCCCCGCATCGTCCAGCAGCGGTCGGGCCAGCGTGTAGACCAGGAGCCAGCGGAACATGGGAACCATAGGCCCCCACTCGGCCGTCCAGCCGAGGACGGCGAGCAGGTCCGGCAGCGCCAGCGCGATCGCCACGGCCAGGGGCGCCGCGAGGCGCAGCGTCGTGCCCGACACGAGGCGGAAGGCCTCGGACAGGCGCGGGCGGTCCTCCTGCAATCGAGCATACAGGGGGAACGACACCCGTGTCAACACACCGGTAACCAGCGCCAGCGGCACGAGGGCGAAGGCGTACGCCCGGCCGTACTGGCCGAGAGTCGCTGCATCGGTCATCGAGCCCACGACGAGGTCGTCGTACTTGAGCACCCACGTGGTGGCCAGGCCACCCAGCCACAAGGGGAACCCGAAGCGGAAGAGCCAGGCCGCGTCCGCTGGGTGGAAGCGGGGCAGGAAGGTCTCTCTGCTCGCGAGGGCGAGGCCCGCGGCTCGCACGGCGATGTGGCTCGCGCGATAGACCACGAGCGCCCACAGGCCGAAGCCAAGCCCGCCCATGACGAGGCCCACGATGGCGGCCGTGATCGCGCTGACGATGTCCACCGCCATCAGGCGGCCGAACCGCAAGTCGCGGCTAAGCCGTGTGGCGGGGGCCTCGCACGCCGCCTCCAGCAGTGTGGCCAGGGCGAGCGCCGCGAGCGCGCCCAGATGGGTATGGGGGCTCAGCAGCCCCGGCGCGGCGATGGCAACGGCGCCCACGATGCCCACGGCCGCCGCGGCCATCGCGACACGCAGCACCAGGAACGTCGAGAATGTCTCCGCAACCCGCTCCTTGCGGTGGACGGCGGCCTGCGCGAAGCCCCAGTTGCTGGCCGCACTGGCGATCGCGAGCAGGGCGACCGCATACTCGACGACGCCGAAGTCGCCTGGCGCGACCGTCGCCATCAGGTAGAGCGACGTGGCGAAGCCGACGGCCCGCGTCACCACATTGGCGACGGCGGCGGCCATCGTCCCGCGGACGGCTCGTCGGGCCAGGTCGCTCATCGGGATCCGTCCGTTCTCCCGTCCAGCACACGGCGGTAGGCGGCGACCAGCTCGTCGCCGTAGCGCGTCCAGGGATACCCGAGGGCCTGCTCGCGCGCCGCGCGGCCCATCGCGGCACGCTCGGCGGGGTGGTCGTGGAGCCACTGGAGCCTCTCGGCTATGGCGTCGGGCGAGCGGATGGGCACGATGAAGCCGTCGACGCCCTCCCGCACGGCGTCCCTCGTCCCCGTGTTCTCCGACACCACGACGGGGCGTCCGCTGGCCATGGCCTCCAGGACGACGAGCGGATGGCCGTCCTCGATGGACGGGAGCACGAGCACCGAGGCGTCGGCATAGGCCGCGGCCACGTCGCGGCGGTAGCCGGGCGTCTCGAAGTCGCATCGGCAGCGGTAGCCATCGACGAGCCCCGCCACCGTGTCGTCCACCCAGCCCAGGAGCACCAGCCGGCCGTCGAGGCCGAGCCGCGCCCAGGCCTCGAGCAGGTCGAGCGCGCCCTTCCGCAGCCCCACGTCCCCGACGAAGAGGACGGTGAACCGCTCGGGCTCGGGATGGGGCGCGAAGCGGTCGAGATCGACGCCGAAAGGCCCCTGGACGAGTTTGTGCTCCGGGAACCCCTCTTCGAGGAAGGTGCGGCGGACGAAGCTCGACGGGATCCGCACGTAGTCGGTCGCTTCGCATTCGGCGATGCAGCGCTCGACGAGGCGAGGCATCTGTGCCGGGGCGGGCAGTCCGAAGCGCTCGTGCTCATCGGCGACGAGCCTGGCCTGGGACGCCGGGTGGGCCGAGGCGCGCTCGACGAAGGTCACGGCCCCGCGCTCGCGGGCGCGGGCGAGGCACGACAGGCAGTGGGAGTTCCAGCCATGGAAGAGGTCGAACTCATCGGGCAGGCGCCGCGCGACGCGGCGGTCGTAACTGCGGTCCTTCAGCCAGTAGTAGCGCAGGGGCGGGAGCCGGAGGAAGCGGCGGGAGGGGAACCACAGGGGCGCGATCAGGTCATCGGGGATCTCCGTCGGCTCGCGGCCGAGGCAGAAGAGCCGGGCGAGGGCACGCGCGCGGTGGATGCCGCTGGCAGCGTGGTAGGCGGTGGTGCCGATCCCACCACCGGCCAGCTTCGATCCGATCGAGTAGACGACCCGCATGGGCCAGGATCTCGCGGGGAACGCACGAGAACGGGGCGCTTGTCGCACGCGCAGTGTAGCCGACCGCCGGCGACCTGTCAAGAAGGCAGCGGGTGCCGAGTATGGCCCCTGATAGCGGTAGACCGGCTTATGTCTCCAATCGTCCTCGTCCCCGTCGTCGTCCTCGTCCTCGGATTCTGTTCCCTCGTTCCCAAGTTCCTGCGTGGGAACGCACGATCTGCGAGGCTCCCGCCTCGCGGCGATCCCGAAGCGGGAGCTTGGGAATATAGGAACCAGAGAAGCCATGAGAGCACGGCCCCAAGGGCGCTTCGCATTGACGCCAGAGGTGACCGGAAGCCGAATCGACGATGAGGACAAGGACGACGACGGGGACGATGAAGAGGGATTACCGCTTTCGGGAGTCATGCTCGCGGGCGCCGGGTGGCGCTAACGTAGCAGACCAGAGGCCGCTCTTCCTGGCGCTTGCAGCCCGTCAGCGCAGGCCGCGCCGCCGCGGCGCAAGCGAGCATCAGTGCCCGTGGCGGCTTATCCATCCCTGCCCCCTGGGTCCACGCCCTCCTGGAGCCTGCCATCGCGAATGAGGATGGTCCGCTGGGCGTGGCCCTCGGCCACTTGCTCGTGAGTGACCATGAGGACGGTGCCGCCGCCTTGATGGAACTCGTCGAGGTAGGCCATCACTTCAGCGGCGTTGTCGGGGTCGAGGTTGCCGGTCGGCTCGTCGGCAAGGATGAGACTCGGCTGATTGAGCAGCGCGCGGGCCATGGCGACGCGCTGGCGCTCGCCAGTGCTGAGCTCCGCCGGCTTGTGCTCGGTGCGGGCGGCCATGCCGAAGCGCTCGAGCAGCGCGAGCGCCCGCTCGCGGGTGCCGCGCGACGGGGCGTCGGTGAGGATGGGCAGCAGGACGTTTTCGAGCACGGTGAGGTAGGGCACGAGATGGAACATCTGGAAGACGAAGCCGACGTGCTCGGCGCGGAAGCTCGCTCGCTCGTGGCCCGAGAGGCCGTAGACGTCGGTGTCGGCCACCACCACCCGGCCGCTGGTAGGTCTCACCATGCCGCCGACGGTGAGCAAGAGGGTGGATTTGCCGCTGCCGCTGGGGCCTCTGATGGCGACGAACTCGCCGTCCGCGACGTCGAGCGCGATGCTGTCGAGCGCGCGCACCTCGCCCTGCGCTCTGGGATAGACCTTGCTGACGTGCTCGAGGTGGATCATTGTTGCTCCTCCGGCTGGCGCACGGCGTACCTCAGGTCCGAATATACGGGTATCGTGTGGTGGCGCAAGTGGCCGTGCGGTGGTGTGGGGGAATGGTGTCGAGGCGGCACTGCCGGGCGTTTCAAGAGGGAGGCCGATAGTCCTGGCCGCAGTTCTCGCGCCAGGAGCTGCCGTCGAGTTGCTTCCAGATCTCGCGGTTGAAGTCGCGCGCGGTCGTGCCGTCGGGGTACTCGATGAGGTTGGCGTGGCCGTCGAACCAGGCGTTGGCGGCCTTGCCGCTGTGGCGTGTGGCCGGGCGGTCGGAGCAGGCGAAGCCGCCCTCGCGGCGCGCTGGGTTGGTGTGGCCGCCGATGTTGTAGGCAGGGTGCTCCTCCATGACGAGAAGGGTTTCTGCGGTGTTGGGCACCTCGTCCATCAGGCGGTAGCGGTTGATGACTGGCACCGAGTAGCTGAGCTTGCCGTTGCCGCGGCCGACCCAGTCGGCGGGGCAGAGGACCAGATCGGGGTTGCGGTAGTAGGGGTAGAGCTGCCCGCCGGTGGGCACGATGTCCCAGCCGGCCGGGCGGACGGGGCTCGGCTCGTGGTCGGGGTCGCAGTGGAAGACCCAGGTGGGGGTGTAGCAGGCCTCGGTGCCGGTGAGGAGGCCGTCGTGGGCGTTGGCGTAGTTGCGGAAGGCGACGGCGAGTTGCTTGAGGTTCGCGACGCAGTTGGTCGCGCGCGCCTGCCGGGTCACCTGCTGCATCACGGGCAGGGCCATGACGGCCAGGAGCATGATGATGGCGATGACGACAAGGAGCTCGATCAGGGTGAACCCGTGTCTGAAGCGGGCGTGGGTTGCGGAGTGGGGCGCGAGGTCCATCAGTATTCCCCTGCTCAACGGGGACGGGCCGGCGGGCTCACTGCCAATCGCGGTACCCGCAGGGGTAGCCCCATGGGTCGATGAGGAAATCGGTCGCGATCGTGCCGGGTTCGAAGCGTGTGAGTTGTGTGCTGCCGTCGAAGGAGGCGTGGGCGGCCCTGCCGCTGTGGCGGCAGGCGGGGCGGTCGTTGCAGGCGAAGCCCGCCTCGCGCGCATTGAGGTAGTACCTTGGATCTTCTTCGAGAATCAGCAGGGCCTCCGTCGGGTTCTCCACGTTGTCCATGATGCGGAAGCCGATGTTGTTGGGCACCGAGTAGCTGAACTTGCCGTTGCCGTCGTTGTCCACGGGGCAGAGCACGAGCTCTGGGTCGCGGTAGTAGGGGAACAGGGTGCCCTCGGGAGCTCCCTCGAACGCTTTGTCACGGTTGGTGTACGGGCTTATGGGCATGACCCAGGTGGGCTGGTAGATGCAGGCTGCGGTGGCCGGTGTGTAGCCGTCGTTGGCGCCGGCATACGAGTTGAAGGAGGCGGCGAGCTGCTTGAGATTGGCCACGCAGATGACGGCCCGCGCCTGGCGTGCGGCGCGCATGAGGACCGGCAGCGCGATGGCTGCCAGCAGCATGATGATGGAGATGACGACGAGTAGCTCAATGAGCGTGAACCCACGTCGCCTGCGGGCCTCTACACGGCGGACTGTGCACACGGGTGGCGTCTCCTGGCAGTGTAGGCCGCCGCGCGCCGGGGCAGCGATGCTGGGCGAGCCCGGGCGGCCTGGGTCGGGCGGCGAGACGGGTCACTTCTTCTCCGGCGGCTTCATGATCTTCTCGAAGTCCCTGCGCCTGTTGGCCTTACACCCCGGGCACTCGAACTGGCGCGCGATGCGGCTGCCCTTCGTGGACTCCCGCCAGGCCCACTTGCCACCAGCCTTACGGACCAGTTGGGACTCCTCCGGGCGGACCCCGGCATCCAGCTTGCCGGAACGGTCGGCCTCCTTCTTGACGTCGGCTGCGCGCGGGGCAAGGGGTGACCAGTTGATCTGGTAGGCCTCGAAGACCTCGCCGCACTTCTTGCACTTGAAGTACTGACGCTGGACCATCTGGCCCTCGGCGCACTTGGGGCAGTCGGGAGACTTGTTCTCCAGCGGGAACTCGGCCTCGTAGCCGCAATTGTCACAGACCCAGACCGCGACGGGGTCGCTAGTCTCGCTGCTGCCCCCCAGCTTCGTGACGATGTAGACCGTTGCACCGATGATGACGACCACGGCGACGACGGCCATCACGATCTGCTTGCTCTGCATGGCGTCTCCTCTCGAAGGCTTCCCCCCAGCCGGGTGCTATCTTACGCTTCCCGCGCGCCCGTGTCAAGGAGATTGACTTCCCTGGCTGCGGCCCCTATAATGCGCGGCACTGGGGCGCTCCAGGGCACCCCGCTCACTCCCACTTGACAGAGGGGCGTGACATGACGACCCGATGCCTGCTGGCCCTGCTCGCCCTGGCAGCGCCCGTGCTGGCGCAGGCGGGCGAAGCCGAGCCGCCCGAGCCGCCCTATGTCGGCGAGATCACAGGCGAGCGTATCTACATTCGAGGCGGCGACGGCATCAACTACACCGTGCTCACCGTTGCCAGCCAGGGAGAGCGAGTCCGCGTGCGCGCCAGGCGCTTCAGTTGGCTTGCCATCGACGTGCCGAGGAACTGCACGGTATGGGTCCACAAGAGCATGCTCATCGTGGCTGCCGACGGCAAGACGGCGACGCTGGCCAAGGACCGGGTGAACGTCCGCGCGCGCCCGGACCTCAAGGGTGACGTCCTTGGGCAACTGCCCAAGGGCGCGCAGGTCCAGGTGGTGGATGAGGACGGCGAGTGGGCGGGCATCGCTCCGCCGTCGCAGGCCCGGGCGTGGGTTCACGCCAAGTACGTGCGGAAGGTCGCGGGTGATGCGGCCGCCATCGAGCCCAAGCCGGGCACCGCCGCTCCAGCCGAGGGGGGCATGGAACGCGCGGCGGCGCTCGAGCACTTGAGGAAGGCCAAGGCC
>CAZDNN010000109.1:0-14072 GCA_964506385.1 uncultured Planctomycetota bacterium | reverse complement strand
TATCGACGCATCGGTCCGCGTCGCCTGAGATCACCTACAATCTCGGGCCGCACCCGAGTGGATGATTGGATGGATACTGGATGCTGGATGCTGGATGCTGGATACTCGATACTCGATACTCGTCGGGATGGCAGGCCGCTCTTCTATCGAGCATCCAGTATCGAGCATCGAGCATCTCCCTTCCCACCCATCCACGCATCCATTCATCCATCCTTCCACTCGCCCTCGCTCACCCGCACACGACCGGGTCGCAGAGCGCTGCGAGATTCTCGTTGGGGGTCCCTGACGGGATCTCGCAGCCGGCGCCGACCATGTAGGGGTCGCCCACGGTCTCGTAGATGGCGCGGATGGCCGCCTTGATGCGGTCGGGGGTGCTGCGGAGGACCGCCTCGGCGGGGTCGATGTTGCCGCAGAGGACTTTCCCGCGGCCGAGGATGCGACGCGCCTCGGCCACGTCGACCTGCCAGTCGAGGTCCACGATGTCCACGTGCAGCTCGGCGATGTGGGGGAGCAGGTGGGTGATGTCGCCGCAGATGTGCAGGCGGACGAGGCCGCCCGCCTCGTGGAGGCCGTCGAAGAGCCGCTGCTCGCGGGGGAAGATCAGCTCACGGTAGACGTCGGCGGAGACCTGGCTGGCGATGGCGTCGCCCACGCCCATCGTGTCGGCGCCCGCGTCGAACTGCGCGCGGCCGAAGGCGATGCCCACCTCGACGCACAGGTCCATCAGCTCGCATGTGTAGCCGGGGTCGAGCATCAGGTCCATCAGGAAGTTCGTCGAGCCGCGCAGGGTAGCAGCTTCGGCCGCGGGGCCTTCAACCCAGCCGAGGATCGAGTAGATGCGGTGGCCCCAGTCCTTGAAGGCCTCGACGCCGCGGACGCGGTCGAGCATGCGCTCGGAGCGGTGGGGGTCGGGCGTGGGGAGCTTCGTGAAGTCCTTGTCGTCCTCGAGCGGTGGCTTGAGGCAGCGGGGCACGCCGTCGCGGACGAACTCGATGTCGGCGCCGAAGCCCTGGGTCTCGCGGTAGGGGTCGGAGATGGCGCTGAGCTGGTCGAAGCCGAAGTGCTCGATGCAGCGCTGGTTGGCCTCGACGAGCACGCGATAGTCGGAGGCGAAGGCCCCATAGTTCGAGCCGATGAACTCGGCGGCGAACTGCATGAGGATGGGCAGTCGCGGCAGCAGGTCGGGCCTCTGGCCGTCGAGCACGGCCATGTAGCGATCGTAGCCGGCCATAGCTCCTCCTTTGCGCGGTAGAGTCGGACGAGGGCCTCGTTGCCTGTGCCCGCCTCGGCCACATGGGGTTCTGCCAGGGCGCGAACGCGGCGAGGGACTCTGGCGGGTTGAGCTTCGCGGCGCCATTCTACCCGGGCCGGCGCACCCCGCCGTGACCAATGCCGCGCACATGTAGACCACTGATCGGGGGCCTTCCAGCCTCGTCACACTCGTCCCCTTCCTAGCGGCCGATGTTCTCCTGAGGTCCCGCGTACGCCGCGAGGATCGCAGGCACGTGCTTGGCGTCGAGGAGCTTGTACTTGTAGAACTTGCCCGGGTCGAAGAAGGCCGGCCCGCGCGCCTTCGCCCCCCATGGCCACCCCTGGTCCGTGGTGTTGCGGTAGATGTTCCCCGTGGCCACGAGGGTGCCCTTGTCGACGGCGTGGGGCCTTCGGACATTCTCGAAGACCGTGTTCTGCACGATCATGTTCGTGCGGCCCCGGGAATGGTGCCCGTAGCTCTTCACACCCTGGAGGTAGTTGTTGTAGAGATGCGCGCGCAGGACGTTGTCGACGGCCGGGTTCCTCTGGCCGACGTTGCGGAACCAGTTGTGGTGGATCGTCATCTGGGCCGTCACGTTCGGGGTCCACCCGATGCCGAACGTCTTGTTGTGGTCGCTGAAGATGCACCACGACACCGTGAGATAGGTCGTGTCTTTGCGGCTGTCGATCATCCCGTCGCCGAGGCGGGAGAAGTGGCAGTGGTCGATCCACACGTGGTGGGCCGTGTCCATCTGCACGCCGTCGTTGTCCTGCGTCTTGCCATCCCAGTCGCCCTCGACGAAGCTGTCGCGGATCGTGAGATTGCGGATGATGACGTTGTGGACGCCCGGCCCGAGGAAGAACCCGCCTTCGACGATGTGGCCCGTCTTGCCGACGCCGATGATTGTCTTATCGGAGGCGACGCGGACCTCCTTGCCCTTCGGCTTCAGGGTGATGGCGCCCTTCACGCGGATGACGTACGGCTCCCTCTTGCCAGCGTATGCTTCCAGATCGGCCTGGCTACTGACCGTCACGACCTTGCCCCCCGCGCCGCCTGTGGTCCCCTTCTGCCCCATGTCGTTCACCGAGGCAAAGCCGTCCGCCACGTTCGGCCACTTCACCGGGCGGAGCTTCCCCCTTGCCGGCGGCGAAGGGGAGCCGGCCGTGGCGCACGCCGACAACCAACCTGCCAGGCAAGCACACGTCGCCAGCAGCGTGGGTGCGTGCATCGCGGTACTCCTTTGGGGCACGTTCCTGCCCCGAGCCGCTCACCTGGTGAACGCCATCTTCCACTGCACGGTCTTGGTCGCAGACGGCACGATGCGGGCCGTGGCGGTTTCACCCTGATTCGCGATCTCGACCTTCTCGCCAACGACCTCGACGCTCGCGAGCCGGAAACCGGCCGGCAGGTGGATCGTGAGGACGTAGGGGTCGCCGACGATGACCGCACTCCTGCCCGACAGAACGCGCCCGCGTTCGTCCCACGCCTCGGCCAACAGGCTGACGCCCCCCTGCGAGATGTGTCTCGTCGTGGAGATGACCCACGGATGCTCTCGCGCCTCGCGGATGGCGAAGACCTGTAGCCCATTGTCCCGCTTCTGCGCGGGAGCGGTAAACGAGCCCCGGTGTTTGCCCAGGAACCGCCTGCTCCAGAACTCATAGACCAGGTAGTCCTCCCGGTCGGACAGGCCCAGATCGGCGAACCGGACCTCTTCGGCCGGCCGATCCTCGCGGCCCCAGTGAAGGGCGAGCTTCCTCCAGTTGAACCGTGCCAGGACGGACCAGTGCTCAAAGGGCCTGTCGATCTCCAGCATCCACCAGATCGGCTGCTTGCCGTACTGCGGCGCATGATTCAGATGAGGATGGCGAAGATGAAGTCGCGGCTCCGGCAGACGTTGCAGATTGTCCCGTGTATTGTGGCGAACCCGGTCGCTCTCGATTCGGTTGTAGTCATACAACTGGCCCGGCACGGAGAAGAGCACGGGGGCGGCGCGCTTGATACCCTCCAGGTTCTTGTCGTCCTCGTAGACTTCCATCTTGTCGCTGAGCATCAGCATGCCGCTCGCCATGGACACGGCGCAGGGCCTGACGATCGTGTCGGAAATGTCCGGCCCCACGGCGGTATCGGGCTTGGGGCCGGTGGGCTTCTTGTCCACGCATTCCATGTACCAGGGCAGGCTTCGGCTCTTCACCCACAGCGGCTGGATGTCACAGTGGTCCGGGTCGTTCCGCCAGACCACACCGTTCCATGAGTTGAAGTACTGGAACTCCGCGGGGCCGAACCCGTCGCGCCCCAGGCGACAGCCGTCCGCGATCCCTACAAGCTCCGGCCGGACGCTCCAGCATCCCAAGACGAAAACGTCATCGCCCAGTTCCTCGCCTGCCGCCTGAGTGAGCCTGCGCAAGGCATCGCCCGGCGTCTTGCCGTGCTCCTTGAAGAACTCCGGGAACTGGCGGTAGCCCCAGGCCATCAGATCGCCCTCGCCGTCGATCTTCACGTACTCCCACCCCTGCTCCTTCAGCCCCCTGTACGTGGGCCGGATCAGCCCGGCCAGTGCGGCCTCGTTGAACGGGTTCAGCGTGTACGTCCCCCGGTTGAGCACGCTGCCGTCAGGCGTTGGCAGGAACCAGTCGGGATGTTCCTTCGCCATCCCATCGACGATCTTGTCGCCCCGACGGAACACGATGGCCGTGTGCACGCCGGGCTTCATGCCGGCCCCCTTGATCGTGCGGACGATGTACTGCGGCCCGCCCGGGAACTTCTTGTTCCAGTTCAGGTATCCCTCGGGGCTGCTGCCGGTGGCCCAACCGGCGTCGATCTGAAGGTACCTATAGCCAAAGTCTACGAGGTTCCTCTCCCGGAATACGGTGACGATTCTGTCTATCGTGTCCTGCGTAATGCCGCCCTTGTAGGCCCACCAGGTGCAGTAGCCCGTGATGGACCCCTCCCACACCTTGTAGGTCCACGGCTCGTAGTATTGCAGGTTCTTGTGCCTCTGGTAGAAGCGCGGGCGGAAGACGAGTTGCAGGCTTGGCCCTCTGCACTCGACCGCGAAAACTCGCTGGTCTTCCTGTTCGGTTCTCGGCGTGATCCGAGTGGCGCCATCGCCCGGACCGACGAGCACCCAGTCCCAGCGGCGATCGTAGATGGCATTGTTGCGCAGGTTGCGGCTCAGCCCCGCGCTGGTGCGGATACAGGGGAACCGCTTCTGCGCCTCCGACAGCGTCTCTGCTGGGAAGGCCTCCTCGCTGCCGGTGACGGTCCCACTGAGAACGAGTTCCACCCCGTCCTCTGGCTCGGCGAGTGCGAGCTTCAGCCGCTGCTCGACCTTCGCCCCCGTCGTAGCCGCGGGCGTCATGGTGATGCCGCCGCGCGTCTCCTTGCCGCCCCTGTCCCGTGCCACTACCTGGGCATCGAGCACGACTGCGCCGTGGTAGTGGAGGCTGAGCCGGCCCTGCGCGGCATCCCACGCGACCTTGGCGGGGGCGTTCGGCGGCGGCTTGGCTGTTTCCTGCGCGACGGTCCAGGAGGCGCCAACCAGAGCCACAATCAGACTCAATGCGATGGGCGATCCCGGAGGCATCGTCTTCTCCTCGTGTTTCCTGAAGACCTCGCGGTCGGAGCGGGAGAGCTTGCCCTGTCAGCGTGGGGCGCGACACGCTCTCGCCGGCGCGGCTATCCGGTAGCTCGCCGTGACGATGACGTCACTAGCGGGCATGGTGAAGGTGGTCGTCAGAGCTTTGGCATTGGCGAAGCTGCCCGTGCCTCTGGACGGGCCTGTGGTTGTGTGCTCGACAGCCGTGCCGCACGCGCTCGTCCATCCCTTGGCCTTCCGGTCTCCGCGGCGGACCAGCCTGATCCACCGCTCGCCCTCCTTCGTCCACCCCTCGAGCCCCAGTGCCGGACCGGAGAGGAACAGCACGCCCAGGGCTGCGGCCAGCAGCCTACTCATCGCCGTCCCTCATCGTCACGAGCACCCTGTCCCAACGGTTGGTGTACCAGTCCCAGTCGGGGAGGACGTCGTTGAAGCAGTATTTGTAGTAGACCCAGAAGGACCTGCCGACGACCTCGTTGTCGTCGCCCATGCTGACGATCGACGGGTAGTCGTGCAGGTGGCTGTCGGTGTGGACGGTCTGCCAGTCGCTCCAGTGAAGGCCGTCCTTGGAGAACGCGATCAGAACGGAGCCCGCCTTCAGTCGCTCGCCTGTCGGCCCCGTGTGCTTCCCGTGTCGGGTGACCAGCACGAAGGCGTCGAGGTAGCTGCTGTATGCCGCGTCCCCGTGCAGGTAGCCCTTGGGCTCGAGATTCAGGGACGTGAATCTCCCCCCTCGGCCGCTCTCGCTCCATTCCCCGTCGCAGTACTTGTGCCAGGGAGCAACGTCCAGCCTGTCCGCGGCCTCGAGCACGTCGGCCACCTTGGCTCTGGCGACGGCCATTCCCTGGCTGAAGGTATCGGGCCTGTCTCGGGTATCGGTGTAATAGAGGTAGAAGTAGCCGTCGCGGATGGCGTAGTTCGCCAGCCCGATGTTCCCGTAGGCATGGTGGCCGCCGACGCTGCCGCCGCGCCAGTGGTTGAGCCACGTGCCATACGACAGCTCGGGCTCGATGATGTGGCCGCACCATTGGAAGGAACGCCCGCCGTCCTTCGAGATGGCGATCCCCAGCCGGAAGTACGTCCCGTCCCTCGTCTCGAGGGTCCACTCCGTGTGCATGAACGCGAGGATGTGGCCGCGGCCGCGATCGAGGCACACGTTGGCGACGGTCGGGCCGTCTCCCCAGAGATGGTCCTCGGCGAAGCCGAACTTCGTGTTGGTGTAGGCATCGGGCAGCCCTTCGAGCTCGGAGCGGGCGAGGAGGGTCTCGAAGGGATCCTCCGGAGGGCCCGAGGTGCACACGATCTTCACCAGGTTGGTGCCGAACCACTTCCATCGCCCGCCATCGGCCAGGGCGAAGAGGCTTCCGTCGATGCCCCGGATGTCGAGCTCCTTCATCCGCTCGTGAGAGATGATGGTCTGCGGTTCCCCCACAGAGAACCGGGGCATCAGCGAATCCGCACCGGACGCGTGCCTCACGGGCATCACTCCTTCACAGGGCTCTTGCACACGAGGCCGAATGTCCTGCCCTCATCGGTCGATTTGTGGATGCCTTCCAGATCGCACAGGTAGACGATCTTCTTGTCCTTCCAGTCCGGCAGCACACAGGTCGTGCCAGGGAACCGGCTCGCCTTGGCCACGGGATTCCAGTCGAAGGTGAGGCGTTCGACCACCCGGTGGACCCGGCCGGCATCCGGCCCCGTGAAGGGGACGGCATAGCAGGTGGCCTTGGGGTCATACTGGGTGTCCTTGCGGAGTTTGAGGAACCGGCGGTGGCCCATGGCGAGGAAGCACGCGTCGGCGGGCAGGTCGCGATAGCGCCTCTTGTGCATGATCGCCAGCCCCGTGTGCGAGAAGTAGATCCCCCGCGTGGTGGCGACGCTCAGGAAACGATGGTTGTAGCCGACCGCGGCGCCCGTGACCCCGAGGTGATCGAGCTCGACGGGGGGCCTGCGGACCACGATCGCCCCCCCGGGTCGGAGCTGGGCCGCGTACATCCTGCCCACCGTGGCCCGGGCGGCCTCGATGGCCGGTCTGCCCAGGCCAAGGGTCTCGAACTCGTCATCATCGAAGGTACCCACGATCACAAGATCGGCGTCCGCCAGGATTGACGTGATCCGCTCGTCCCGGAAGTACTTGCCCCCCGCGAAGTCGCTCTTCCAGGTCTTGCCGCCGTCGCCGCTGGTGAACAACCCCTTCGACTCGCCCGCGGCAACGATCACGTCCGTCTCCGCTTTCGGGGCATTCGCGAACGCGACGACTTCGCCGAACAGCGTGGTCGGGCCGGCGCCGTCGAAATCGATGTCGGTGGTGAGCCGTTTCCACGATGCGCCGCCGTCGTCGCTCAGCCAGAGCCCGCTCTTGTGCTTGCCGCCAATGACCGCGCCGCCGGCGCGGAGCACCTTCTTCGGATCGGTCGGGTGGACGGCCACGGAGCGCACGGCCATGGCCTCGGGCGTCGAGGCCAGTCCGCCGTTGGCCTCCCGCCAGGTGGCGCCGCGGTCGGTGGAGACCAGGACTCCGCGGGTCGGGCTACGCGCGTAGAGCGTCTCGGGCGCCTCGTGGCACTGCACGATGCCCGTGATGCGGTTGCCGAGTTTCAGGGAGGCCGGGTCGGCCTTCGGCCGGGCCGGCTCCGGCGGGGTCTTGCCGCGCTCCAGCGTGATGCAGTCGACCTTGCCTCGGAACAGGACGGGGCTCTTGCCGGGAATCCCGCGGAAGACGATGGCCGCGTCGTGCTCCGCAGCGTAGCTCGCCAGGAGCTTCTCGGTGGCGGGCCGCCAGGTCCTGCCGTCCGCCGAGGTGTAGCTCGTCGTGCGCCGGCCCCGACGCACGAGTCGCAGCCATCGGTGGCCCGGATCCGCGACCGGCCAACTGGTCATGCGCGTGCTGGCCAGATCGGGGTAGTCCGCCACCGCGCGGATGCCCTTTCCCGCGGTCACGTAGATGCCGCAGATGTCGTCATCGTAGTCCGCCACATACCTGCCTTCCCTGTTGCGGCCGTTCCTCGGCATGTCGTAGATGCCGACCCAGTTGCCGCCGTGGACGCCGTTGCTCCGCGTCGAGTGCACGATGTCGGCGACGCGGACGGTCAGCGTGTAGTCGCCCTCGACCGCCTGCCGGGCGGCACAGAAGCCCTCGCCGGCGAACGAGATCACCCCGCCCTTGCAGCGCGCGCCGAGTGGATCGAGCCCGGGGCCGACCACGGTGAACTTCCAGGGACCGTCGTTTCGGTTCTCCGCGGTCAGCCACAGGTCCTGGGTCGCATTGACCGAGTTGTTCCCGTCGTACCACAGCCGCGCCCAGACGCGGCTCTTGCCCCTGGGCAGGACGCTCTTGAAGACGGCGTGGCCATCGTCGTCGAGCGCGCGGACCGACCCCAGAAGCAGCTCGCCCACGAAGGCATCGATCTTGGCGAGCTTGTGCCCGCGGAGCTTCGGGACCGCGTGGATCTCCGCCAGGTTGTCAGTCAGGACGCCATCGACGGTCGGCGTCCTGACCTCCAGCGTCAGCAGCGGCAGGTCGCCCGCGTCGTCGCAGACGAAGTCGCTCGGCGTGAAGGGCCGGCGGGCGAAGCCCGGCCCCTCCCAGCTCATGTCGATCCTCACGTGTTCGTAGTTCTGCGGGCCCTTGAACGTGTCGAGCTCCAGGCGGTGCAGGCCCTCGCTCAGCGCGAGGGGGACCTGCTTGATCCCCGCGCTGTGGATGCCGTCGTTATCGCAGACCAGCTTCCCGTCGACCCGCAGCCGGCTGCCGTCGCACGTGCCGGCCGACAGCACATACAGGCCGTCGGCAGGCGCCCTCAGGTAGCCGGCGAACTGGATGGCATAGTCCGTTCGCCGCTCCTCACGCACCGTGTCGTCGAATCCCGTGACGGTGCCGATCTTGGCCGGCGTCAGCTCGGCGAAGTCAGGCAGCTTCGTCCACCGGCCTTTGCCGGGGGCAGCGTAGAACTTGTAGGCCAGTCCCGCCCGCACCTGCCTCGGCTCCACCCGCGGGGCGAGGGCCGCCGTCCGCGGCCGCAGGACGACGGTCTTCTCCTGGTCGAAGATGTCGATGATCGTCAGGCGCACGCTCCTGGCCGGGCGGGGGGTGTCGAGCCGCCTCGAGAGCATGTACGGCGCGAGGTCGTGGGCGGTGACCATAGCCTCGCCCCTCGCACCGCTGTTGTCGAAGACCTCGATGCGGTACCCCAGTTGCGGCGAGGCATTCCTGGGGATGGCCCAGCGGACCGACACCTGCTTGCCCCACGCCGTGGCGACCGCGTCCACGACGTTCGGCTTGTCGAGGGCCGGGAGGTCGGGCTGCCTGGTCGTGTAGCTCTTGTGGCCGCCGGCTTCCTTGGCGAAGCTGTCGTAGCGGACGACCGTGCCGTCCTCGATGAGCATGAACCGCGCGCCTGGGGCGCACTTGATCGTGTCGGCCTTGTACCATTTCCCATCGAGCCGGCCGTAGCCCAGGCGGCGGTCGATGGAGCGACGCACGTTCCCCGGAGCCAGGGCCTCGATGAAGGAGCGGTTGCCCGCGATCCCCGTAGGGGCGCCCAGCACGCCGACGATGCTGTGGGTGTGCCAGGTGTCGCGCTCGATGTCCTTCACCCACCAGCCCACGTAGGAGTACTTTCCGAGCTTCTTCTCGTGGGCAGGCTGGTACACCCGCATGACGAAGCGATACCAGGCATTGGGCCGCAGGAAGTCGGGCTTCCCCGCCGCGGCGCCCGACGCACCCTCGGCGCCCTTGCCGGTACGGTAGAACTGGGGGCCTTCGTGGACGTTCTTCTTGTGCCCCCAGATGTTCCAGAACATGCCCGCCTTGCCCTTCGGGCCACGGGTGGGCACGCCGCCGTAGAAGTTGCCCTTCCTGGGGTAGAAGCCCGAGCTCCAGATCGCGTAGTAGGTCCCCGCGTCCCACCGGGGCCAGCGGTGTTCTTTCATGAGGATGTCCGAGTTGCTCTTGAACCCGTCGTCGTAGGGCGTGGCATCGGACGGGAGGGCGGCCAGAAGAACCAGGGCGGCTCCCAGGAAGCGAGCGAGTGCATGTCTACATGCAGGCATCTTGGTCGTCCTCACGGAAGACGGTGTTTGAGTGACCAGGGCTTCCAGGATATGATGTACGCTCAAGATCCGCAATGGCGCATTGTTAGCTCATGATGTCGGAATGTAAACGCATGAAGGCCGAGCAACTCCTGGATATCCCTGAGAAACGCGAGGCCATTGTGCCCGTCGAAGCCGATGCCACGCGCTTTGCCGTCTGGCGTGTGGCTCGGGAGCGATGGGGCCCTGCCTTCCGGTATTGCTCCCCCCGAGCGGACACGCTGTTCTGCGGCCTCGTGCTCTCGGGCACGCTCGAGCAGTCCGACGGCGGCACAGACACCGTGGAAGTGCGAGCCGGCGAGGTGGTTCTGTGTGGGGCGGGAGGCCCACGCGGCCACATTGTCCACGATCCGGAGGGCGTGGAGCTCCTCATGTGGGTCGCACTGAGCGGGCTGGCCACAGACATGGCCAGATCGCTCTTTCCCAGCCTGCCGACTGCCTTCGCCGTCGGACGCGTCCGGGCCATGGAGGCCCTTTTCATTGGCCTTCTGGAGGAGGCGGAGCGCGCGACTCCCGAGACAAGCCGTATCTGCGGATGCCTGGGCGAGGCCCTGTTGCTCCAGGCCGCCAGGGCGTCCCGCGAGCAGGCGGTCCCCCATTCGCGCCGCGAAGAGCAGTTCCTCCGCATTCGCCGCCACATGCTGGACCGACTCGAGCAGCCACTCACGGTTGGCGGCATAGCTCTAGCTGAGGGGATCAGTCGGGTGTACCTGCACCGGCTCTTCAGGGAGTTTGAGGGGGAGTCCCCCCGGACGTGGATCCAGCGCCACCGCATGTCCCTCGCCGCGGAGCTGCTGCAAAGCGGCGGGCGGACCGTGGGGGAGGTGGCGCATGCCCTGGGGTGGGCAGACCCCTACGGTTTCTCACGCTCCTTCAAGCGTGTCATGGGCGTGCCGCCCTCCCAGATGCTCCGGCGCCGCCGTCCGACAGGCAGAGCCACCGACGGCCTCGGGCGCTAGTCAGGCGCTCGGCCTTCGTGTGTGCACATTCCGACATGGCCAGCCAACCAATGGCCATTGCGGGCCGTGGCAGGGCGCGACACGTGGCGCTCATCGCAACGCGGAAGTGACATCCATCAAGGACACGCCATGCTCGTTGCTCCCCCCATGGGGGTTGTTCCCATCTTCGTGAACGTCGGAGCGGCAGCGCTGCCGGCGCTCATCGCGGCCCTGGCCTCGATCGTCGGCCTGCTGCTGCGTCCTCGCGAGCTGTGGCGGGCCTGCCGCAGGCGGCCGGCGCGAGCCACCGCCGTCGTCCTCGCAGCGGCCATCGCGTGGTTCGGTGGCCCTGCGCTGTGGAAGCTGGCCACCCGGGCGCCGGGACCTGCTTCGGGCGACGAGATCGATTGGTCCCAGGTCGCCGTGGAGATGCTTCAGCGCCAGCAGCTCACCCGCCAGACGCTCGCCTCCGCCACCGCCGCCAGGGTGGGGGACGTCATGTTCCGCCAGGACTCGACCCGCTCGGGCTTCTGCGGCGGCCCGTCCCCACGGCGCCTGGCTCTGCTCTGGACGCACAGCGAGGAGAACGTGATGCACCTCTCCTCGCCTGTCGTCGCGGGCAAGTGGGTCTTTGGGGCCTCCTGTGAGCTTGATCCTCCGATCAACTACGGCAGCGTCTTCTGCCTCGACATCGATACGGGCAAGCGACGGTGGCTCCAGGAGTATCCCAAGGACCCGAAGACGGGGGAGGAGGTCGAACTCAAGGGGTTCTTCAGTTCGCCCGCGGTCACGGCTGATGGCAGGTTCCTCATCATCGGGCAGGGCCTCCACGTCGATAAGAACTGCGACCTGCTCTGCTTCGATGCCGAGACGGGGATGCTCCGCTGGCGCATCCCGACCCCCCTCCACCTCGAGAGTTCCCCCGTTATCTCCGGCGACATGGCCGTCGTCGGGGCGGGCGCCATCGAAGGGAAAGACCTCAAGCCCGTAGGCGATCCAGGATTCGTCCTCGCCGTCCGCATCTCCGACGGCGCGCAGCTCTGGAGGGCCGCAGTCAACGACCCCGAGAGCTCGCCCGCCATCGCGCCCGACGGCACCGTCTACATCGGCAGCGGCTTCAACGGCAGCGAGCTCGTCGCCCTGCGCTCGGAACCCGACGACTCGCTGAAGGCGAAGGGCCAGTCGCGCGTCCTCTGGCGGCAGAAAACGCCCTTCCCCGCCACCGGGGCGGTCACCCTCGCGGGCGACGTCGCGATCGTCGGCTGTGGGAACGGCAACTACATCTTCGCCGCGCGCGAGCCGGCGGGGGCTGTGCTCGCCTTCGATCGCAAGACGGGAAGGCCCGTCTGGGAGCTGCCCATGCCCGATTCCGTGCTCGGCGCCGTGGCCGTGCGGGGCGACCGCGCGGTCTGTGCCGTCCGCAACGGAGAGGTCGTGGCCATCGACCTCCGCACGCAGCGGATCCTCTGGCGATCGCGCGCCGCCGGCAGGACGCCCATCCTGACCGGCCCCGCCTTCACGGGCGAGCTGGTCTATGCCGTCACCAAGGACGGCTACCTGGCCGTGCTCGACGCCGCCGACGGCTCCCTCGTCGAGAAGCACTACGTGAACGCCGAGAGCCGGCCCGGCGAGCTGGGGCTCTGCATCAGCTCGCCCACCGTCGCCGCCGGGCGCGTCTTTGTTGGAAGCGAGACCGGCGGCCTCCGCTGCTACGTCGGAAGGGCGGCGGAATGACCCATCCCCCTCTCATCGTGGGCCTGGACGAGAGCACGGACCTCGCGCTCGTCGGCGGAAAGGGCCTCAACCTGGCCACGCTCATCGCCGCGGGCCTGCCCGTGCCCGGCGGCTTCGTCGTCACGACCGCCGCGTGGCGGGCGCGCCACGAGCCCGCCGTGGGCGAGGCGATCCGGGAACGCTACCGAGCCATGGGCTCGCCGCCCGTGGCGGCGCGATCGTCGGCCACCGCCGAGGACCTCGCCGACGCCTCCATGGCCGGCCAGTACGCCACGGTGCTCGGCATCCGCGGCGAGGACGCCCTCGTCGAGGCCGTCGAGCGATGCTGGGCGAGCATCGACACCCCGCAGACCCGCACCTACTTCGCCGAGCACGGCATCGATCTCAACCAGGTCGCCATGGCCGTCGTCGTCCAGCGCCTCGTCCCCGCCGACGTTGCCGGCGTCCTCTTCACGGCGAACCCGCGCACGGGTGTCGCCGATGAGATGGTCGTCGAGGCAAGCTGGGGGCTGGGCGAGGCCGTCGTCTCGGGGCTCGTGCAGCCCGACATCGTCACCCTCCGGCACGCCGATGGCTCCGTGGTTGAGTCCGTTGTCGCCGACAAAGACACATGGCTCCCGCCGGGCGCGACGGAGCCCTGTCCCGTCGAGGAAGCCCGACGTCGCGAGCCGTGCCTGTCGCCCGAGCACGTCGGGAAGCTCTGGCAGC
Organism: uncultured Planctomycetota bacterium; assembly: GCA_964506385.1. Taxonomy (GTDB): domain Bacteria; phylum Planctomycetota; class PUPC01; order DSUN01; family DSUN01; genus CAZDNN01. The sequence continues at coordinate 754 of CAZDNN010000109.1, read as the reverse complement.
TCGGTCGCCGCTGTCAGGAACACTTCGGCCATCCCCAGGACATCGAGTGGGCAATCGCAGGAGGGGAGCTGTTCCTGCTTCAGTCGCGGCCGATCACGTCCCTCGACGAGACCGACGCGTGCGAAGTCGTGGCTCGGGCCGCCCAAGCGAAACTGCATCAGCTCATGGGCGAGGGGCGCGGGCCATGGGCGCTCCACAACCTCGCCGAGACACTCCCGCACCCCACGCCGCTCACCTGGAGCATCATCGGCCGCTTCATGTCCGGCCGCGGCGGCTTCGGCGAGATGTACCGCCAGGCCGGCTTCGAGCCGTCGGAGCGGGTGTGCCGTGACGGCTTCCTCACCCTCGTCGCGGGCCGCCTCTATATGGACACGTCCCTCGCGGCCGAGATGCTCTTCGAGGACTACCCTTTCGCCTACGACGTCGCCCAGCTCCGCGCCAACCCCGATGCGAGGCAGGCGCCTCCCACCCTCCCCCGCGGTGGCCTGCTCGCCCGCTGGCGCGGAGCACGGCGCATCGCCCGAGCGGCCGAACGAATCCGAGCGCTCGCCGCCGACTTCGATGCGGATTTCGTCGGTCGCCGAGTCCCGGAGTTCGCCGCCTGGTGCGCCGAGGAGGGAGCGCGGGACCTCGCGGCCCTGACGAACGACGAACTCGTGGCGGCCTGGCGCGAGCGGGAGCGGCGGGTGATGGACGACTTCGGCCCGGCGTCGCTCCTGCCGGCGGCGCCAGGCGTCGTCCAGGTGCGTTATAC
>CAZDNN010000108.1:0-14074 GCA_964506385.1 uncultured Planctomycetota bacterium | reverse complement strand
CTTGCGGACGAAGAGCTTGCCGGGGAGTTGTGTGACGGCCCGCTTGAGCTCGAGGATCATGAGCAGGCTGGCGACGCTGTGGGCGGGGAGGCCGGCGGCGTCGGCGATGGCGTCAATGTGGATCGGCTCGTCGGGCACGGCGGCCAGGACCTTCGCCTCGTCGTCCGACAGCTCGAGCGGCGCCGCCTCGGGCCGCGGCAGGGGCGGCGCGAGGGTCTCGCCGACCTTGCCGAGGCCGTCAATGATGTCCTGCGACCGCTCGACGAGCCTGGCGCCCTGCCTGATCAGTAAGTGACAGCCACGGCTGAGCTTACGGTCTACGCGGCCTGGGATGGCGAAGACCTCGCGGCCCTGGTCGAGCGCCCAGTCGGCCGTCACAAGAGCGCCACTTCGGAAGCCCGCCTCCACAACGAGCACGCCGAGGGAGAGGCCGCTGATGAGGCGGTTGCGGCGCTTGAAGTTGGCCCGCCAGGGCGGGGTGTGGATGGGGAACTCGCTGATGAGGGCGCCGTGCTGGGCGATCTCGTCGGCGAGCGGCGCGTTCTCGGGGGGATAGAGCTTGGCGAAGCCGCTGCCGAGGACTGCGAGAGTGCGTCCGCCGCCGTCGAGCGCGCCGCGGTGGGCGGCGGCGTCGATGCCGTAGGCGAGGCCGCTGACGATGGTGAGGCCCCGCGCCGCACACTCGGCGGACAGGCGCTGGGCCTGGTCGGTGCCGTAGTGGGTCGCCCGCCGCGAGCCGACGACCGCCAACGCCACGGCATCCGTATCCTCAAGCTGCCCCTCGACATACAGCACAAGCGGCGCGTCCTGGATGCGGCGGAGCAGGGCGGGGTAGGCGGGGTCGATGAACGGGATGATGGCGACGTCGCGCTCGTCGGCCTGCCGCAGCTCCTCGTCGGGCTTGTCGCTGTGGAGGAGGCGGGCGACCTCGGCGGCGAGGCGGTCGGGCAGCCCCGCGCGGCGGAGCGCCGCCGTGTCGGCGCGGCGGAGCGCCTCGTGCGAGCCGAGGTCAGCGACCAGGCGCTCGTAGTCGGCCACGCTGAGCCGCAGGGTCATGTTCAGCGCCACGAGGTCGCGGAGGATCGCGTCGGACATCAGCGCCCTCCCTGGGGCTGGAGCGGGGTCTCGTCGGGCCAGAACTTGCCCCTGGCGGGGCCGAGGGCGGCGGTGGTGCCGCGGAAGCGGCCCCAGTCGTTGCGCCCCGGCTTGGGCACGGCGCCGGGCATGTCGATGCGCGGGGTGGCGAGCATGTCGCGGCGGCCCTGCTCGATGGCGGCCAGCAGCTCGCGGTAGACCGGATCAGACTTGCTGGCGAAGAGCGGCGGCTTCTTGCCCTTCTGCGGCTTGTCGAGGCCAAGGCCGCCGGCGGCCTTCGCGAGGTGGGCCGTGAGGGCGCGGCTGTGCGCGGGGTGGGTGAGGTTGATCCAGGCCGAGCGCTGGGGATAGCCCTCGTGGCCGAGGCGCGGGCCGTGGCAGGCGCCACAGTGGTTGGCGTAGACGGGCAGGAAGCCGCGTCCGAACCACGGGCCGGCCCACAGGTCGCGCCCGCCCCGCGTCCCAGGCCGTGTCCGCTCGTGGGTGCCGTAGTAGTTCGCATTGGTGTCCATCCACGCGTAGACGCGCTCGCGCTCCTCGCGGGTGAGGTTCGTGTCGTAGTGCTTGCCCTCGATGTAGTCACGGAGTCGGCTGACGTAGGCGAATGCCTTCTTGGGCGGGATGACCTGGGAGTCGTTGCGGGTCAGGATGATGGTGTTGACGAGGCCGAGGTCAAGGAGGGTGTCGTAGGCCATGTTGAAGTAGCGGGTCTTGTCGCCCGAGAGATCGACGCGGCCGTCGGGGGTCGGGCCGCCGTGGCAGCGGACGCAGTGCTTGTCGAGCACGGGCTGCACGACCTTGACGAAATCGATGTCGCCGTCGTTGCCCCACGGATAGGGCTCTGGCGGGACGGGCGGCTTGCCGGCGGCGATGGGGACGCTCTGCGGCGGTGCCTCCTCGCGGCGCTCGTGGCAGCCGATGCAGGTGCGCCGCTCGCCCGGCGCGAGGTTGAGGGCCGAGCCCATTGACTGGACGGCGCGGCCTTCGGCGTCGAGCGCCTGGATGTAGAGCTCCCGCAGCGCAGGCACTGTGAAGTGTGCCGAGCCGTCGGCCTCGACGGGCACGGTGCCCAGCACCCGTTTGCGGTAGTAGCAGCGGCGGCCCATGACGGGGGTCATCTCGTAGGCCCGCGCGCTGGATTCGTTGACGGGGAACTTCGATGGCTGCTCGAGGATGCGCAGGCGGGCGATCTCGCCGCGTCGCACGCCCGGCCCGAGGCCGGCGTAGACGTCCTGGAGGAGCAGCGTGCCCGTCGTGACGCCCGCTTCACGGGGGAGGCGCTCGCGGCAGGGCGGGACGGGGCGCGGGCGCAGCAGCAGGGGCCAGGTGCACGACAGATTCGGATCCCCCCACACGAGCGCCCTGTGGTCGTCCTCGGAGAGCAGAACGATTCGGAAGCGGCCGTTGGGGCCGCGGGGTCCGCCGCCGTAGGAGACGAGGAAGAGGCTCTCGGAGACGGGGAAGGGGTCGCGGTAGCCCCACTCGGGGAGGCGGGCGTTGTCGAGGATGACGGGGTATTCGGCCGTGATCCAGCGGAAGCCGATGCCCCGCGGCGCCTCGGGGCCGTGGGTCGGGGTGACGATGCCGATGGCGCCCAGGGGCCAGCCGTGGTGGGGAGCGAAGGTCGCCACGACGGCGTCGCGGCCGGGGATGGGCCGCGCCTGCCAGAAGACCGCGGGGTCGCGGATCGTGTTGCCGAAATAGAGCTGCACCATCGTCCCGTCGGGATTCACCGTCCACAGTGACTGCCGCCACTTGACGTCGCGGTCGACGTACTCCCAGCGCGTGTAAAGGACCTGCCCGTTGGGCAGGATCTGCGGCGACATGTCGTTGAGGGTATTGACCGTGATCTGGCGGACGCCCGAGCCGTCGCGTCGGCAGGTGAAGAGCGCGGACGAGAGCTCCTGTGCGCAGATGTTGAAGCTGCGCACCCGCGTCGAGGCGAAGACGAGGCCGCCCCCCGGCAGCTCGGCCGGCGCGAAGTCGTGGTGGCCGCCCCGCGTGACCTGCCGCAGGCCGGTCCCGTCGGTGCCGATCTCGTAGATGTGCCAGTTGTCCCCATAGCCGCGACGGAAGGTGAAGAAGAGGGTCCTGGCGTCGAACGACAGGTTGAGGTCGAAGATCGCGCCGGCTGGGTCGCGGAAGAGCGTCCTGGGCGGCTGGTCGGAGCGCGAGGGGTCACAGGCCTGGATGCTGCATCCCCATCGCTGGACCACGTGTCGCGAGTGGGAGCGGACCACGCCGTCGGGGTTGCCGAGGCGGTGCTGCACGACGAAGGCGATGGGGCCGAGCCGGCGGACGGCCTCGCGCAGCTCCGGCGATTCGGGGATCGGCCGATCTGCGGGATCGCGGGTGACAGGGCGATCGCCCAGGAAAAAGCCGTCGAGGTTGACGTTGTTGCCGGCCCGCGTCGAGCGGATCTCGAGGGTGTGCGCGCCAGCCTTGGCCGCCGGCAGCTCGGCGTGGGCCAGGCGCCACTGGCCTCGGCTGAAGCCCCAGCCGCCCGTCGGCGGCAGGGTCACGCGGACGGGCGGGTCCGGCTTGCCGTCGAGCTGAAGCAGCACGACCGCGTCGCCGCGCATGGCCCGGGCATAGCGTAGGGTCACGTGGAGCCGTGCCGCGTCGGCGGGCAGCTTGACCTTGTAGCGCAAGAGGTCGGCCGCCCGGCCGCCCCAGTCGTTGTCCACGATCTTCCCGCCCGAGGCGCCCGGCATCGCGTAGAAGCGCGCCTGCGAGCCGCGCTGCTCGGCATAGTCCTCGGCCTCGACCCAGGCCGGTGACTGGCCGGCGCGCGCCGTCCCAAGCAAGAAGACGGCGAGCAGCGGGCTGTATCGCGACAGTGCCACAGGTCCGCTCAGGGGAACTTCAGCTCGAGGGGGCCGACGACGCCGTTGGCGGGGAAGGGCTTGCCCTCGAAGTGCGCCCACCCCTTCCTGCCGAAGACCGTCGCGTGGGTGTTGGTCTTCACCCAGGAGCCGTCGGCGAGCTGGACGGCGAGGACGGCGCCGCGGCATTTCCAGGCGTCCTCGCGCACGCCTTTGCCCGTGATGGTCACCTGGTTCGCCATCTTGACGAGCTTGAGGGCCTCGGGCTTGAGGTCAATGACGCTGCGGTCCCAGCGGTCGCGGTCGTTGGCGGTGATGCGGCCGACCTCGGTGCCGTTGAGGGTCACCCGCTTGTCGGCATACTGGGGCTCGCCGTCGGCTCCGAAGACCTCGATGGCGAGCTTGGCGGCGACGATGCGCTTGAGGTCGGCTGCGGTCACCTTGCGATCTGTGACGGTGGCTGGCGGGGTCGTCGCGGGAGCGTAGATGCTGGCCATGGTGGCCAGGTGGCCGGCATAGGCTCCCCGGAGCTCGACGAGCAGGCCCTCGCCGGCGGCCAGCTCGAGGGTGAGCTTGCGACCTTGGCTCACCTTCGGCTTGCCGCCGTCGTGGACGGCCGTGGACTCGACGGTCTTGTGAAAGGTGAGCTCGACCTTGCGGGGCTTGAGGTCCTCCCACCCCTTGCTGACGCGGCAATCGACGACCATGGCGAGGGGCTGCCGGTCGTCGGGCTTGGTCAGGATGCCGACGAGGAGGCGGTCGCCCATGGCCTCGACGAGCTTGCCGGGGGCCGGCGCGACGAGCTGCTCGTCCGTGGGCCGGCCGGCCGAGGCCTCGAAGGGCCAGTCGCCGCCCGTCCAGGCCGTGGCGAAGAGGCCGACGCACTGGCGGCCGAGCAGGAGCCCACCCCACTGGCGGAGCCGCAGGTTGGCCTTGCGGACGATGGGATAGAGCGGCGTCAGGGCCTTCTGGACGGCCTGGTCGGTCTCGTGGGGGCCTTTGGCCTGGAGGGCGCCGCCGTTGTAGGTGAAGTACCAGATGCCCTGGCAGCCGTAGGCACAGGCGGCGTAGATCGGGAAGCGGGTGAGCGAGTCGCTCGGCAGGTAGAGCTTGCCGTGGGGCTTCTGCCAGCCGGCGACGTTGATCATCGGCCAGAAGATCAGGTCGTAGTCGCGGCAGGCCCGCCGCATCATGGCGAACGAGGCGACGTAGCTGTGGGCCTGGACGTCGGCGGGCGCGCCCCAGTTGTAGAGGGTCGGGTAGATCTGGGGGTTGAAGATGGGGTTGCCGTGCTCGGCGAGGCTCTGGGGGTTCGGGCTGTTCTGGCAGATCCAGGGCATCAGGCGGGGCGCGGCCTTGCGCAGCCAGTTCGTGCAGTCCACTAGTCGGGGGGTGAGGGCCGACTTGTCGTCGCCGATCATGAAGCCGACGAGCGCGGGGTGCTTGCCGAGCCGCTTGTGGAGCCACTGGAGCTCGATGAGGCTGGCGGCGTGATGGTTGGGGTGGCCGTCGAGCTGGCCCGCCTTGCCGCCCCACGGCTTGTCGTTCTTGGTGTAGGTGTCGAACATCACGCCGAGGCCGTGCTTGGCCGCGAGGTCGAGCTCCTTGACGCCCTTGTCGGCGTGGCCGTAGTCGTCGAGTTGCATGTAGCGCCCGGCCATGACGATGTTGAAGCCGGCGGCCTTGTAGGCCCTCATCTCCGCCTCGGTCGCATCGGGGCCCCACCAGGCGCCGATGGCGAAGCCCTTGAACTTGAAGTCCCAGCCGTCCATCGGGCTGGTGCGGGCGAGGGCCGCTGCGGCGAGTGCCGCGAGGAGGCAGACAGTCAGGCGGATGCGCATGCTTCTTCTCCAGGCTGAACAGCGGCTGGTCATTGAGGCGAAGCCGGCTTCGGGGCGAGGGCGGTCCACTGCTTGTAGGCTGCTCCGATCTGGTCGGCCCCGGCGGCGCCGTCCCAGACGGCGATGCCGTAGACGAGGTCGAGCGCCTCGCCTTTGGGCAGAGCAATGGGCTGGCGGTGGAGATTGAGGGTGGCCGAGAGGTAGGCGAAGTGGGCGGTCATGGTGAAGATGTGGGCTGGATGACGCGGGTTCCCGGGGTGGTCGAAGAGGGCGACGGTGACGGGCTTGCCGTTGGCGGGCGCCGTGTAGGCGCACCAGGGGGCGCGGACGAGCTTCTCCGTGCCGCGGACCGGCTCGCCGGGCTTCCCCGTCGGGTTGAGGAACGTGCCGACCTTGTCCATCGACTGGACGAAGCGCAGGCCGAGGCCGACGTAGTGGGCGCCCGTCAGGCGCACCTCGTCGCGGCCCTCGGCGGGCTCGAGGCGCGTGTGCCACGTCACGAGGGTGACTTTCGGGCCCGCGTCGTGGACGATGATGCGGCGCCGCTCGACGAGCACGGGCTTCTCGCCGGGGCGGAGCCAGTCGAGGGTCTGCTCGATGACGCCCCCCTCCGCCTTGGCCTCGCTGCGGGGGACCTGCTTGCCGGGCTTCGCCCTGGGGCTTTCGCCCCAGAAGTCAATGCCGCCGGCGGTGATGGCGAACATCAGGGCGTGGTGGTGGACGTGATCGTGGGGGGAGTCGCGGAGGATCTGGACGCCGGCGGGGGTGTGAAGCCTGGCGACGTAGGGCTTGAAGGGGTTGGGGGCGATGCGGTAGTCGAGGACGGGCTTGGCGCCGCGCTTGATGAGAATGGTGTCCTTGCCTCTGTCGATGGCCAGTTGGCCGGCGGAGGCGGACAGGGCGAGGAAGAGAGCCGTTGCCCAGGCGGCTTGACGGAGGAAGGGGTGGGCCATGGGTTTGCTCCTTCGCCCAGGAGGGAATCGAGGACGAGGACGGCGACGAGGAGGAGGACGATTGAAGACTACCCCAGCAGGCCCTTGAGATGGGCGATGCTGCGCTCGGCCTGGGCGACGGTGCCGCACTCGACGCTGAAGACGATCTCGTCGCGGTCGATCCCCCTGCAAATGTCGATGACCTTGGCCCAGTCGATGACTCCGTCTCCGCAGGCGCAGCCGACGGCGGTGCCTGTGACCTTGCCGCGCTCGTCCTCGCTCTGGGCGATCGAGATGTCCTTGGCGTGGAGGTGGATGAGGCGGTCCTTGACGCGCTCGAGCCACGCATAGGGGTCCTCGCCCCCGAGGTAGCTGTTGCCGGTGTCGAAGTTGATGGCGATGGCGGGCGAGTCCACCAGGGCGTAGATCTTGTCGAGGCCATCGGGGCTCTTCGAGTACTGCTGGTGCGGCTCGAGCCCGATGACGACGCCCCGCGGCTCGGCGACCGCTGCCGCCTCGTGGAGCACGTAGCGCATCAACTCGTGGTCCTGCTCCTCCGTCGTCCAGCTCGGCTTCGGCCCCTCATCCGTGTTGACGATCCGCGTGCCGCACTCGACGGCGAAGCGGATGGCCTGCTTGAGGTACTCGACGCTGATCTCGGGCTTGCACAGCGGGGTGTGGGCCGAGAGGCTCGACACCCCGATGCCGGCCTTGTCGCAGATCCGGCGCACCCGCAGCGGGTCGTCGAGCATGGAGACGCTGTGGAAGTAGCCTGCCTCGCTGAGCAGCTCGCGGCCCCAGTGGACCATGGGCTCGACGTACTCGTAGCCCAGCTCGGCGGCTTTCTCGACCCCCCACTCGAAGGCCTTGTCCTCGTGCCGCACGTACTCCATGTTCACGCCCAGGCCGATCTTTGCCATGTCGTCCTCCTTCCTGTCCTGTTCGCCCTCCCTTGGCCTGCCCACAGGCTGTGCGCTAGCGCCTCGCCGCCCAGCGGATGGCGTTGGCGATGACCTTCCGGTGGTTGGCGTCCGAGTAGACCTTGTTGTCGTGGCCGCTCATCAGGTAGACGACGCGGCTCTTGCCGTGCTCGCGACACCAGCAGATCTCGCGGTTGTTACCCGGGCAGTCGGTCGTCAGCACCAACGTGACGTCGGGGCTGACGCGGCAGCGGTTGTAGTACTCGTCGTGGAGCTCGTAGTCGCTCAGGCCCTGGGCGATGGGGTGGTTCTTGGCCTCGACGTGGATGGTCAGCTTGCCGCCGCCGGTGCCCGACTTCGGGATCGTCTTGTCGCCCTGCTTCTCGGGCCGCAGGAGGAACTTGCCGCCGACGGCCTTCTCGAACTCCGGCCACGCCTGATACGACGCCAGCGCGTGGTGGTTCACCACCAGCCCGATGCCCTTCTCGAAGAGCGAGAGGAACGCCTTCTTCTGCACGTCGGTGATGCCCTGGACCATGTCGTAGCAGAAGACGACATCGAAGTCGAGCAGGTCCTCGCGATCGTAGGCCGTCGAGGTCTTGCCTTGCTTGCCTTCGGTCCACTCGATCTCAGGGTTGTCCTTGAATATGGCGAAGAAGGCATCGCGGTTGAACCCGTGGCCGCCGGTGACCACGAGCACCTTGATCTTGCCCTCGCCGCCCAGCGCCATCGGCGCCGCCAGCGCCGCCACCAGCATGCAGGCAGTGCCCAATCGCATGGTCTTGCTCCTCTGTGTCAAGGCTTGACCGCAGACAGCTTACCGAAAGGGCGGCCGAAGATCAACGGGACGTGCCGCTCACCACGGATTGGCGGGGGCCATGTGCCAGGCCGCGAGGGCCATGACGGTCGCCGGGCCGCCGCTGGCGAAGAGGGCGACGCGGCGGGCGTCGCGGCGGGTCGGGTATATGCGCCGCATGACCGCCTGGCGATCGTTGGCGAAGACCTCGACGACCGAGCGGTCCACGAAGACCCGCAGCCGAAGCAGCTCCCCCGCCTTCAGCGCAAGCGGGCCGCCTTCGACCGACTTCGGGCCTTCACCCAGGCTGGCCTTCCGCGTGTCGATCTTCAGCTTCCTGTCGGTCGCGTCGTAGAAGACGAGGGTCTGCTCCTCGCCGCCGGGGGAGCAGCAGACCTTGACGCCGACTTGCCGCGCGTCGCCAGGCGCCACGTCGATGGCCAGCTCGAAGCTGTCGCCGCCGATGCCCTCGAGAGGCAGCTCGGTGTCGGCCCCGACCGTCAGGTCCTCGAGCTTGCTCGCGTTGTAGCGCAGGAGCGCGAGCTCGGGCGCGGGGGCCATGCGGAGGGTCTTGTCATCGCCGAGCCAGAGGACGCGGGGCAGGCTCATGGTGCCCGACCACCCGCTGGCATTGCGGGTGTTTCCCTTCCGCCCGTCGAAGACCCAGGCCCACATGATCCGCCGCCCCCTCCCGTCGGCCAGGCTCTCGGGCGCGAAGAAGGCGTTGTCCACCCAGGTCATGCGCCCGTGGGTCTCGGGCGTGAAGCGGTCATCGGCATAGCGGCCGACGTAGTACTGGCAGCCGAGGTTGTGGCTGATGAAGAGAATCATGTGGCGGTCGCTCGGCTCGCCCCCCTCGCGGCTCGACGGCAGGGGGAAGAAGTCGGGGCACATGTTGTCCTCGTCCGCCCGCGTCCACTTGCGGTCCGACTGGTAGAAGGGGTGCAGGTAGGTCCATTGCTCGAGGTCGTCGGAGGCGAAGAGATAGAGCGTGTCGCCCTGGTGCTGGGGCTGCTTGCGTTTGAGGCCGAACTCGCGGAGGACGAGCAGATTGCCCGTGAGGAGATAGTATCGGTCGCCGTGGGACCAGATGGCGGAGGGGTCGGCGACGCCGTACGGCCCCTTCTGGGGGTCTTCGGCCCAGCCCATGTGGGTCTGGTGGATGGCGGGCCTGGGGCGCTTGGTCCAGTGCTCGAGGTCGTCGTCGGTGCTGGTGGCGATGCAGATGCCGGCCTTGCCGCCGAGGCCCCAGTAGGTGATGGTCGGCACGCGGCTGCGGTCGATGAAGGCGCCGCCGCTGAAGATCCCGTTGTCCACCCCGCCTGGCTCGAGCGCGAGCGGATGGTGGCGCCAGTGGACGAGATCGTGGCTCGAGATGTGCGCCCAGCAGTGGCCCTTCGGGGTTTGGACGATGTACATGAGGTGGTAGCGGCCCTTCCAGAAGAGCGCGCCGTTCGGGTCGAAGGGGCCGCAGAGCCCCTCTGGCGTGACGATGTGGTAGCCGGGGCGATGGGGGTCGCTCTGGAGCCTCTCGCGCAGCTTCCGCGTGCTCTGGATCCATCCGCCGACCGCGGCCGAAGCGTCGCCAGCGGCCAGCACAACCAGGCAGGTCAGGATGGCCAGGAAGCATAGCCTAACGTCTGCCATCACGGGTTCCCCTTCTGTCGCTCTTCGCATTCCCAAGCGCTTCGCGCCGTCGGCCCTGCCGCCCTCGAAGGGTCACCAGGCAAGGGGCCTGGTCCCGCGGGGGCAGCTTGAAGAAGTCGCTGCCGGCCATCCACCTGTCACCACGGGTTCGTCGGCGCCATGTTCCAGGCGTCGAGGCGCGTGACCCTCGCCGCGCCGCCGGCGGCGAAGAGGACGACACCGAGGGCGTCGTCGCGGGTTGGGTAGATGCGCTGGGTGACGCACTGGCGGCTGTTGGCGTAGACCTCGACGATCGAGCAGTCGAGGAACACCCGCAGCCGCAGCAGCTCCCCCGCTCTCAGTTCCAGCGGCGCCCGCTGCACGCGGACCTCCTTGCCGTCGGTCTTGAACGGATGGGGCCAGCCGTAGCAGACGTCGTTGCTCAGCGAGGACTTCGTGACGTCGAGCACCAGCTCCTTGCTGGCCGGCTCGTACGCGATGACGGTCTCCTCCTCGCCACCAGGCGAGCGGCGGACCTTCAGGCCCACCTGCTTCGCGCTGCCCGGCTCGATCTCCAGGTCGATCTCGAGGCACATGCCGCTTACGTCCTTCAGCGGCGCCTGCGCGCCGTCGGCCAGGGTGATGTCCGCGTGCTTGCGCGGGTTCGTCCGCAGCCGCTCGATCTCCTCGACGGGCTCGATCCGCAGCGTGCGGTCCCCCGCCAGCGAGAGCACGCGGGGCATGCTCATCACCCCGCCCCAGCCGGCCGCATCCTGGGCCGGCCGCTTCCGCGCCTCGCAGACCCATGCCCAGAGGATTCGCCGGCCTCGGTCGTCCACCAGCGTCTCCGGGGCGAAGAAGCGGCCGCCCGACCAGGTCATCATGCCGTGGCGCTCGGGCAGGAACCGCTCGTTCTCCCATCGCCCGATGACGTACTGCACGCCCATGTCGTGGGCGATGAACAGGAAGACGTGGCGGTCGCCGAGCGGGAAGAAGTCGGGGCAGGAGGCGTCGCGGCCGTGAATCCACTTGCGGTCGGTGATGAAGGGGCCTCGGAACTCCCAGACCCTCATGTCCTTCGACGTGAAGAGGGTGGGGGTGGCGCCGCCGAAGATGGCGTAGTAGGTGTCGCCCTCGCGCCAGCCGTGGGGGTCCCACGAGCTGTACTTGCCGTGGCCGGGGTCGCCCTTCTTCGGGATGGGGACGATGGGGTTCGAGGGCAGCTTCTCCCACTCGACGAGGCCGTCGTCCTTGCTCACGGCGATGCAGTTGCCGACGCCGCATCCGTGGTAGATGATCGCGGGGCGTCCCTCCTTTGTGAGGAAGGCGCCGCCGGAGAAGATGCCCTTGTCGCCGTCGCCCGGCCGCAGTGCGAGGGGCAGGATGCGCCAGTGGAGCAGGTCGATGCTCGTGGCGTGTCCCCAGCAGTGGCCGCCGTGCTGGACGATGTACATGAGGTGGTACTGGCCCTTCCAGAAGATGGCGCCGTTGGGGTCGAAGGGCATGGCCACGCCCTCGGGGCACACGAAGTGGTAGCGAGGGCGATGGGGGTCGGCGAGGAGGTGGTCGCGGAGGGCGCGGGCGTCGGCGATGAGGTCGCCGCCTCCTCTGGGGCGGCGCGGGCCGTGCTGCACGTCGTCGGGCGCGGCGATCATGTAGCTCTCCCTTCCGCTGAGATGGAGCTTGCCGTCGGCGATGGTCGTCTTGCCGATGAGCTTGCCTTCGGGGAATGTCCCCATGAGGTCGGTGGCCTTGCCGTCCTCGAAGGTCCACCAGGCGATCGGCTTGGGGTCCGAGGGCTCGTTGGGCTTGAGCGCGGCGATCTGCTCGGCAGTCAGGGCGATGTTGTAGATGCGCGCGTCGTCGATGGCCCCGGCGAAGCACGAGCGGTCGCCCGACGCCACGTGGCGCAAGCCCATCACCACGAAGCTTCGCGGCCCGAAGGCCTGCTGGCCACCGGCTCGGTAGCTGGCGTAGACCTGTCCGTTGCGGTAGATAGTGATGTCGTTGCCCTTGTAGGCGATGGCCATTTGGACGGGGGTCTTCGGGTCGGCGGTCTCGGCGGGCCACGTGCGCTGATCGCGGCAGGTGCGGCTGAAGACGTTGCTGCCGGCCATCCACTTGCCGCGGGCCAGCTCGCCAAAGACGATGGCGTCGAAGTGATCGGAGCCGTCCTCGAGGGTCAGCGCGCTGCCGCCCCGCTGGGTGAGGTTGGCCACCTGCGTCCACACGACCAGGGTCTTGTCGCGGATGGTCGGCGGCCTGCGGGCGCCACCGGTCGCCAGCGTCGCCAGCACGAGGGTCAGGGCCAGGGGAGCAGCTTTCACTCGTGGCCTCCTGCTGTGGGGGTCGGATCTTGATTAGTGATTAGTGGCCGCTTCCCTTCCACTCAGGCAGTGGGCCAGTCGGCGGACGTCCTGTGCCAAGCGTGAGCGCGCCGGCGCTCGTCGGATACGGCGGCAGGCAACCGTGACGCTGCTGGGGTTGCGGTATCCCAGGGCTTGCGCGATGCGGCGGTTGGTCTCCCCGGCGAGGTGGCGTGCGAGGTAGGCCGCGACACAGCGGGCGGGATGGTCGCAGCGACTGCCGGCGACCCACGCCGATGGGTCACAGCCGTAGTGCTCAGCCACCGCGGCGACGATTGCCGGCAGTTGCGGTCGGGGCCGCAGTTGCGTCAGCACGGGAAGCTCTGCATCGGCGGGACGGCGGTCGAGAAGAGCCTGGATCCGCTCGACGAACTGGTCGGAGCCCAGCACGAGGCCGTGGGCCGCCGTGGCGAGCGGCGAGTCCAGCGGTCGGCCGAGTCCGCCGGCGATGAACTCCCTGTACCGCCGCCGCCCGGCCGCCGTGTCGCCGCCGAACTCCTTCAGCACGCGCTCGTAGTCCACCCAGGCAAGCCGGCGCGTGGGGCGATGGTAGCCCGGGTAGCTGCTCCACGTCCACCGTTCAGGCTTCGCCACCAGACCCGCCCGGACGGGGTTCAGGTGGACGTAGCGGCTCACCTCCAGCCAGTACCCCTCGCCCTCGACCAGACACGCTCTGTACCGGCCCTGGAACAGATGGCCCGCGCGGCTGTGCCGCGTGTTGAAGTAGCTCGCGTAGCTGCTGTTCAGGTCACGCATGCCGACGGATAGATTGGGCTCGGGTGTCTGAAGAAACAGATGGAAGTGGTTGCCCATCAGCGCGAACGCGAAGACGCGCCAGCGACGCAGCCGCACGACGCGCTCGACCTGCGCCAGCCACCTGCCGCGGTCACGGTCGTCCGCGACGATGCCACGGCCCTCGATGCCGCGGGAGGTGACGTGGTAGACGGCGCCCGGGAACTCGATGCGGAGCGCTCTCGACATGGCGAACAGCATACCCGGTTGCTGACAGCGGATCAACACTAATCACTAATCAAGATCCGACCCCCTCATAAGGAAGGGCAGGCTCTCCGCGCGGTTGACAACGCCGCTCGCGTGTCCAGAATAGGATGTGGGGAAGCTGCGCTCCCTTGCGTCTGGAGGCCCACGGATGCGAGTTGCCGGGCTTGTCGCCCTCTTGACGCTCCTTGCCGCCCAGGCCTCCCCCGTCGAGCTGCCGCGTGCGGAGGAGCAGACGCAGGTCGTCCTGCCGGACTTTGGGGCGGAGCTTCGCGCGTTCGCGCGACAGCGCGTGAGCTGGTGGCTCCATGTCGTCAACGCCGCCTGGGGCGGCGGGCGCGGCGGGCCGGAGCGCAAGGGCGGATGGCTCGACGAGAATTGGCCGCTGGTGGACTACCTGGATCGCTCGGCCGACTACTCCACCCACGGCTGGCTCGCGCACCGCGGCATCTGGTTCGAGGTCTACGGCTCCAACGAGTACCAGGAGACCATCCACTTCCACGAGCAGGGCGCCCGCGCGCTTCTCTGGGACAACGGCATCGCCCGCGACATGAGCGGCGAGCGCGTCCTCAGCCAGCACTACAACACGTCGGTGCCGTGGTGGAAGGAGAAGATCGGCTGGGACGCATTCATCGTCTGCAACAACGCGCCGCGCTGGTGGAGCGTCATCCACTACG
>CAZDNN010000107.1:0-14113 GCA_964506385.1 uncultured Planctomycetota bacterium | reverse complement strand
GTGGACGGGCGAAGAGTAAGGACCCCAAGATCCGTGGCCAGACTCCGCCTCGTCCCCCCTTTCTGGGCAGGCCCCGCGCGTTGGTCCGCTTTGGTCGGCGGATAGAGCTTGATGTCGGCATGTGGCCTCGGCCCCCTTGCCCCGTGGCTTCTCCGCCCATGGGGCGAGCGGGCCGCGCGATCCCCCCACATGCTCCCCTTAGTGGCAATGACAGGGGGATGTCCCCGATGGCTTGAGTTCCGTGAGGCCGCCGCTGCGTGTGGCGGCGGCTGGGCTCGTGTGGCGCCGCGACGGGGGCGTGGCCCGGACATTACTTCCGCTCGTCTGCATAGCTACGCCACGTCGGACCAGGATCGTGTCGCTTGACGACGCGCGCAATCGGGGATACACTCTTCAACGGACCACGTCCCTGTCGCGAGCCCTACCGTGCCATCGATCACCGCCCCGGTGCCGCGTCGGCGACCCCGACGCGAAGCGAGGCCCATGCCGCTGGAACACTGGGCGGGGGATACGGGCATGAATCGGAAGCTGGGGACGGGCACCGTGTGCTTCGCGCCTGGCGAATGGGTGGCCACCGCGGGAGGGCAGGTGATCGCCCACGGCTTCGATTTCTACCAGGTGGCCCAGGAGGCCTGCGGTCGGGCCGACGACATTGCGTTCGAGCGCATCCCCTTCCAGCCTGCCAGGCCGGACCCGGCCGTCAGCCTGCCGGCCTCACCGGGGGCGCGCCAGATCGCGCAGAGCGCTGACGGAGCGCCTCATAGAGCAGCACCCCCGCGACCACTCCTGCGTTGAGCGACTCCGCTCCGCCGGGCATCGGCATCGCGACACGCTCTGTTGCCGCCGCCCGCACCGTCTCGCTCAGCCCGTGCGCCTCGCTCCCCACCACCACGACTGTCGGGCCCGTGAGGTCCGCCTCCCAGCATAGCCGGGCCGCCCCGGCTTCCGCCGCAAGCACCTCGGCTCCCCCCGCGGCCAGCCGGCGCAGCAGTCCCGCGAGGTCGCCAGTCTCATGGACAACTACGGCGAACACACCGCCCGCGGACGCGCGCACGGCCTTGGCGTTGAACCGGTCGCAGCACGCAGGCCCCAGCACCACCGTCGCCCCCGCCGCATGGGCTGCCCGCAGCGCTGTCCCCACGTTTCCTGGATCCCCAACGCCGTCCAGTGCTAGTGCGAGCAGCCCCTCGTCCGCCCTGGGCTCGGGCGCAGGCGGCGGCAGCTCGACGACGCCGACGACCCCTTGCGGATGCTCTGTGTCCGCCAGGTCGTCCATCACCGCTTCAGAAACGACCCACACGGGCCATGCCGACGCCTCCAGACGCTGCGCCAGCTCGCCATGCCGCTCCAGAAATGCTTGCGTGCAAAAGACTTCCCGCACAACAGCTCCGGCGTCGAGTGCCGCCTCGACGGCGTGTGGCCCCTCGGCCGCGAACAGCCCGAGCGCGACCCGCTGGCGCGCGCGCCGCAGCTTCCTTGCCTGCTTCACCCGGGGGTTCTGCCCGCTTGCCAGCTCGCGTGCGCGCATCGCGGCATCCTCAGTCGTGGTTCGTCGCCTCGGCGGACTCCACGGCTCGGGCCTCTCGGCCTCCTACTGTATGCACCTGGCACCGCCGCCGCAACCCCATCGGCACGAGGGGCTGTAGCGCGCCGTGCTGGGGCGGGCGGGGATGGCGCTTGCGGGAGGCAGGAGAGTCGTGTAGGCTGGCAGCGCGGATTGCAGGCGGGGATGCGGGAGCTTCGAGGGCTGCGGCAGTGGGCGAGGCGATCTTGAGGATTGTCGCGACGGTGGGCGATCCGCGGGCTGCGGGGCTGGTGGTGCTGCTCGGGCTGGGCGCGTTTCTGTGCTTCCTGGGCACGCGGTACTTCCGCATCAGCGTGGGCGTCGCCGGCTTCGTCATCGGGATGGAGCTGGCGGGACGGCTGGCGATGGGCCAGGGGTGGAGCAGCACGTGGACGGTGGTGCTCGGGGTCCTGGGCGGCGCGGGGGTTGCGGCGCTGTTTGTGGCGTTCACGTTTCTCGGCATCTTCGGGCTTGGAGCGGCGCTGGCAACGACGGTCGTCGGGCTGGCCGCGCGGGCTGCGGGCCAGGGTGAGCTGGGGCCGCTGGCGCTGATCCTCGCGTCGCTGATCGGTGGGTTCGGGTCGCTGCTGCTCCGCCAGCCGGTGGCCATCGTCTCGACGTCGCTCTACGGGGGTCTGATGGCCATCGGGTCGCTCTTCGCGCTGCTCGAGGGCAAGAGCATGGGCCGTGGGGTGCGGATGATCGTCTCCCAGAGCGGGGTGGGCAACGTGACGCTTTTCCTGCTTTGCGTCGCGGTCCTGGTCACCGGCGGGATCGTCGTGCAGCTTCGCTACGGGAAGAACCCCAAGCTCGGCGGCGGGGGCGGCACGTGATTGCCGATTGCCAATTGCCAATTGCCGATTGGGAGGACACGGGATGAGAGCGTTTGCCTTCGTCGCGTCGGTGCTGTTCCTTCTGGCTGGCTGTGACGCGGGGGCTGCCGCGGGTGAGGAGACTGCTGAGGAGCGGATCCCCGTCGCCTTCTGCATCGTTCCGGAGATGGGGTATGTCCCCGAGGTGAACGACTGGGCGGCCTGCAAGCCGGACGCCTTCCCCGAGGAGACGGCGAAGGCCCTCGCCGATTGGAAGACGAAGCTGCCGTGGGTGAGCAAGCGGGTTACCCCCGAGCTTGCCCGCCGCCTGTCGGGGTGGGCGAAGGAGCAGATGAAGCAGTACCAGGCCGTGCCCCCGCTCGGGAAGGTGGCCTTCAAGCCCGTCCGCCAGGACAAGCAGGGCCGCAAGCTCGTGCTCGAGGGCACGGTGGACACGCTGCCGACGCACTCGCCGATCGTGACGCGGTGGCTCAAGCTCTTCCTGCTGTGCGACCGGCATTCGGGGACGGTGGTCCGCGTGACCGTGACGATCCGGGGACAGATCCTGGAGTGAGCCGCCGGTGGACCTCTCGGTCGTCGTCGCGACGCACAACCGCTGCGAGCTGCTTCCGCGGGTCGTCGAGGCGATCCTGGCGCAGACGCTGCCGCGCGAGCGCTACGAGCTGGTCCTCGTGGACGACGGCTCCACCGACGGCACCGAGGCGCTGGGCTTCGAGCTCTCGCAGCGGCCGGGGGTGCGCTGCGTGCGGCAGGAGAACCGCGGGGCTGCTGCCGCGCGGAACCGCGGCATCGCCGAGGCGGCGGGCGAGATTGTCGCCTTCACCGACGACGACTGCCTGGTGCCGCCCGACTGGCTCGCTCGCTTGGCCGGCGGCTACGCGCGGCACCCCGAGGTGGTCGGCGTCGGCGGGCGGCTGGTGCCGGAGGCTGCCGCGCTCGCTGCCAGCGCGGTGGCGCGGTACGAGGCGTGGGTGGCCGAAGAGGTGTTCGGCATCGGCGACGAGGAGGCTGTCGGCGGCTTCGACTGCCCGGCGGGAGGGACGAACAACATGTCGTACCGCCGCGAGACGCTGCTGGAGGTGGGCGGCTTCGACGAGGGCTTCCCGCCGCGGGTGTGGGGGGAGGACGCGGACCTCAAGCGGCGGATCACCAGGCGCGGCGGCCGCCTGCTCTACGTGCCCGTGGCGGTGGTGCACCTGCGGGACTACGCGCTCGGGCCGTTCCTCCGCCAGTGCGTCCAGCGGGGGAGGGGGGAGGCCCACTTCCGTCTCAAGCACGACGGCCGACGCGGCTGGGGCGCCCACCTGCGCCGCCTCGCCCTGGCGCCGCTGAAGCTCGCGGCAGCGCCCTTGCGGCGGGACGCCGCGCTGCATGCCGTGGGGGCTCTGGCCGACCTCGCGACGGCGGCGGGGGCACTGCTCTACCGACCCATGAGGCCCGCCTGAAGCGCGGCGGCCGGGCACCGGCGATGACGTGCTTGACACGACAGGGGCAGAACCGTACTCTGGGCGCGTGACGGGGTGTTCCGCATCGGCTTTCGGCACGGTCTGCGTGCCCCTGCAAGGGGGATTGCCTGCTGCGATGATCACGTTCAAATGCCAGTGTGGCAAGGTGCTCAAGGTCCGCGACAACGCGGCGGGCAAGCGCGTGCGCTGCCCGAACTGCCAGACGGTGGTTCAGGTCCCGACGCCGAAGCCTGCCGGCCCTCCCCCCGATGCGAAGGGCGCGGTGGTGGACAAGCCGCAGGACGAGGCGGACTTCGGCCTCCAGGGCTACGAGCCCGAGCACGGCGAGCAGAGGGTCGAGGGGGCGTTCAAGTTCTGCCCCACGTGCCACATGCGCCTCCCGGAAACTACTGTGATCTGCACGACCTGCGGCTACGACTTCCGCATCGGCAAGGTCTACGAGCCGCCGAAGACCCTCGTGCAGAAGATCCCCTGGAAGCAGATCGTCAAGATCGCGGCCCAGCTCGCGGCGCTCGCCCTGGTCGCCGTCCTGGCGTGGATGGCTTACAGGCAGATAGCGAGCCGCAAGAGCGAGCCGCCGCCGAAGGAAGAAAAGGGCGGCAGCACGGTCGAGAAGCCCCGCAAGCGGGCCGTCTCCACGCGACGCCCGCCCGCCATCCGGGTAGTCGCGCAGGTCAAGCCGCTCAGCCCGATGCCGCCCGACGCCCTGGTGCTGACCGCAGCCGACGGCAAGACCACGGCCGCCAAGGCCCGCGCTCTGCTGATCGGGAAACTGACCGGGGAAGCCGCCGACCGCCTGCGCGTGAAGGGCGGGTACAAGGTGCTGAAGCCCGGGGAGAGCGCGCCCTCGTCGGCTTCGGAGGTCGTCGAGTTCCGCATCGAGGCGACCGTGGGGTGGACCTACGCGAAGCAGGGGGGCAAGGTCGTCCCGGTGCAGCCCTTCATTGCCTGGTGCGGCGCCAGCATCGTCCGCAAGAACGGCGCGGTCATCTGGCCCGTGAAGGGCGAGTCGGCCAGCTACGAGGGCAAGCGGCCCGGCCCTGAGCCCAGCCAGGCCGAGGCCGCCGCCGTAGCCAGCCTCAAGCAGGCGACGACGAAGAGCAACTTGGGCGCTGCCACCGGGAAGGCCGCGGCCGCCGTCATCCGCGACGTGCTCAAGGTCGTCCCGCCGCGGAGCACCCTCGCCAAGCGCCTGGAAGAAGGGGGCGGGAAGCCTGAGGCGCGCGGCGGCATGCCCGACCACCGCCGGCTCCTGGGCCCTCTGAAGGCGAAGTTCGCGCGCGCGGCGGGCTCGTTCGAGGCCGAGCTGCCCGTGGTTCGCGGGGCAGTGAAGGCGGCGCCCTACGTGGCCTTGGCCTTCGCCCGCACCGCCGCAAGTATCGACGAGAATCCGAAGGTGCGGCAGACGTACCTCGGCGTGTGCCAGCAGGTGGACCTGCGTGGCAAGCCGCCGCCGCGCGACCAGTTACAGCCGCTCCGCGAGCTGGCCGAGGAGCACAGCAAGGTCCTCCTCGGCCGTGCTGCGCTGTGGGTGCTCATCACGCACAAGGACCGGATCGCGTGGGGCGCGGCGCTGCGGCAACTGCTGGACATCGCCGCGCGGCGCGCCCCCGCGGACGCGGCGGCGACCGGCTCCGCGCGACTCGGCCCCCTCGAGCTCGATATCCTGCGGGAGCTGGCGCGCCAGCGCAGCGAAGATGCCTCCAACGTGGCCCTTGCCCTGCTGATGCGCTTCCGCGGGGAGCATCGCGAGCCCCTCCGCGAGTTCATCAAGCTCCCCCCCGAGGACGAGGGCATCGTGGAGTACTTCAACCGCGCGCTGGCGTCAGGGAAGAAGATCGATCTCCTCCATGCCGTGAAGCGGGACATGCCCATGGGGAGACGCGGGCTGCCCTATGTGCCCCGCGTCATCGACGCCTACCACAACGCGACGGACCCCGAGGTCCGAGCGACCCTCCTCTACGGCATCGCCTCCATGCTGCCGTACAACGCGCCTGCCATCCAGGCGCTCGTGGACATGCTCGGCTCGTCGGACGTGGCGCAGCGTCGGGCCGGCGCCAAGGGCCTCTATCTTGTGGGCACCCCTGCCCGCTCGGCCCTCGATGAGATGAAGGCGGCACTCGCCAGCGAGAAGGACCCCACCACCCGCTCCAGCCTGCGCGGCGCCATCCAGCGCTGCCAGACCCGCCCTTGACCGCCCACCCCATGCCAGGAAAAAAGCGCGCGCCTCCTGCGATTTGCGCCGCTCCGTGCAGGTGTGCCAGGAGAGCCGCGCGACCACGGGCCCGTCGCGGAAGCATCCGAGATCTCGACACTTACACCAGTGGTGCACGCCCGCGCGCAGTCGGGCGACGCCCTGGCACTGTTTTTGCTTGTTGCTCTGGGGATGGACGACGCGTCTGTGGGACCCTGTGTGGAGTCTCCACGACGAGCTGGTGTCGCGTGGCGTCGAGGCCCCCCGCGCGCATTGCGGGGGGAGCTGCTGTGAAAGGTCGGGATGGACGCGACCCGCAAGATCCTCATCGTGGACGACGAGGCCGGCGTCAGGGATCTGCTGAGCAGTGCTCTGGCCGCCCGCGGATACACCTGTCACGCCGCGGCGAGCGGGGCACGCGCGCTGGCGCGCCTCGCCCGCGACGAGTACGCCCTGGTGCTCACCGACCTCCGGATGCCGGGCATCGACGGCGTCGAGTTGCTCGGGCGCGTCAAGGCGCATCATCCCCTCGTCCAGGTGATCATCATCACCGGCGTCTTCGAGTTGCGTCGCGGCGTCGAGGCCATGCGGGCCGGGGCGTTCGACTACGTCACCAAGCCTTTCACCATCGAGGGCGTCGTCCTCGCCGTCGAGCGCGCGCTCCGGCAGCGCGACCTCGAGATTCAGAACCAGCATCTCCAGGAACACCTCGAGGCGGAGGTCGAGCTGCGGACGCTCGCGCTCCTCGAATCCAACCGGCGATTGCAGGACCTGGTCGTCTCCATGATTCACACCCTGACTGCCGCTCTCGAAGCCAAGGACCCCTTCACCCGCGGCCACTCCGAGCGTGTCGCGGCGCATGCCGTCGCCACCGCCGAGCACCTCGGGCTATCCGAGGCGGAGCGCCGCCACATCGAGCTGGCGGGCCTCCTCCACGACATAGGGAAGCTCGGTGTGGACGAGGCGATCCTCCAGAAGCCCGGCAGCCTGACGGACGAGGAGTACCAGAAGGTCCAGGCGCACGCCGCGCTCGCAGAGCAGATGCTCGGTGACGTCGGGACGTTCGCTCCCATCGTCGGACCGGTCCGCCACCACCACGAGCGCTTCGACGGCCGCGGCTACCCCGACGGCCTGCGCGGCGACCAGGTGTCCCTCGCAGCCAGGATCCTCAGCGTCTGCGATGCCTACGATGCCATGACCTCCGAGCGCCCCTACCGCGCGTCCCACGGTCACGAGCACGCCTGCGCCGAGATCCGCCGCTGCGCAGGCACCCAGTTCGACCCAGCCGTGGCCGATGCCTTCCTGGCCGTTGTGGGCACGGACGGCCCTGCGGTGGGCACCGTCTGACGGGCCATCGCCGGCCCCTGTCCCGCGCCCGCCGCCACCCCCCTTGCTCCCGACGGAACGGTCCGCCTGGCCCGGCGGCACTGCCGCAACGGCCATGCGCGTCCGCCGGCGGTTGGCGCGCGGCGTCGCGGGCGCTATAATACGCCCCACGGTGGTGAGCGCCGTGTTGTTCCTTCTCTGGGCTAGAGGGCAATTGCCATGATCGGGAAAGCGATCCGTCTGGAGCGGATCATTGACCGCAACTCGAAGCGGACGGTGATCGTGCCGATGGACCACGGGGTGACCCTGGGCCCGATCCAGGGCCTTCGGGACATGAGGAAGACGATCGATGCGGTGGTGGAGGGCGGCGCCAATGCCATCATCATCCACAAGGGCATCGTCGGGGCGGGGCACCGGGGCAGCGGCAGGGACGTGGGCCTGATCGTCCACCTCTCCGGCAGCACGGCGCTCGGGCCGGACCCCAACGCCAAGATGCCCGTGTGCACGGTCGAGGAGGCCATCCGCCTGGGCTGCGACGCCGTGTCGATCCACGTCAACGTCGGCGCCGCGACCGAGCCGGCCATGCTCAGCCACCTCGCCGAGGCCGCGCGGAGCTGCGGCGACTGGGCGATCCCCCTCGTGGCGATGATGTACGCGCGGGGCGCCAAGGTGGACGACGAGTACGCTGTCCAGTACGTCAAGCACGCGGCCCGGGTCGGCGCGGAGATGGGAGCCGACATCGTCAAGTGCAACTACACCGGCGACCCCGAGAGCTTCCGCGAGGTCGTCGAGGGCTGCCCCGTGCCCGTCGTCATCGCAGGCGGCCCGAAGACCGACACGGACGAGGAGGTGCTGCGCATGGTGGAAGGCGCACTGGAGGCTGGGGCTGCCGGCGTCTCCATTGGCCGCAACGCCTTCCAGCACGCCTCGCCCCGCCACATCGTCCGCGCCATCGGCATGATCGTCCACGGGGGAAGCACCGTGGAGGACGGCCTCGCGTATCTTGAGGGGGCGGGAGACGAATGAAACAGGTCTGGGTGCTCGTGGACCCCTGGCGCAAGGACCTCGTGACCGCTGCGCTCGAGGCGGGCGCCGACGCCGTCGTGCTGCCCGAGGGCTTCAGCGACCAGGCCAGGGCGCTGGGCCGCATCACCACGGTCGCGCCCGACGGCGACATCGTGCTCGGCGCCGACGTGGTCTACCACGAGATCGCGAGCAAGGAGGACGAGGTGCGCGCCGCCACCGAGCTGCGCGGCACGACCCTCATCCTGCGGATGCGCGACTGGACCATCATCCCCCTCGAGAACCTCATCGCACAGCGCGGCGGCCTCATGGTCCAGGTCACCGGCGCCGAGGACGCCCTCACGGTCACCCAGATTCTCGAAAAAGGCGCCGACGGCATTGTCCTCGCCACCGACGACCCCGCCGAGGTCAAGCGCACGTGCGCCGCCGTCCGCGGCTACTCCGAGCCCGTCGCCCTCGTCACCGCCGCGGTCACCCGCGTGCAGCAGCTCGGCATGGGCGACCGCGTGTGCGTGGACACCTGCACGAACATGACGCCGGGGGAGGGGATGCTCGTCGGCAACGCCTCGAGCGCCTTCTTCCTCGTCCACGCCGAGACAATCGAGACCCCCTACGTCGCGACGCGCCCCTTCAGGGTCAACGCCGGCGGCGTCCACGCCTACTGCCTCTGCCCCGACGGCAAGACCAAGTATCTCAGCGAGCTGGCCGCCGGCGACCCCGTGCTTCTGGTCAAGCACGACGGGGCGACCCAGGTCGCGTACCTCGGCCGCAGCAAAGTCGAGCGGCGTCCCATGCTCCTCGTCGAGGCAGAGGCCGAAGGTCGCACGATCTCCCTCGTCCTCCAGAACGCCGAGACCATTCGTCTGACGCGCCCCGACGGCACGGCCCTCTCCGTCGCCGTCCTCGCCCCGGGCGACGAGGTCCTCGCCCACCTCACCACCGGCGGCCGCCACTTCGGCATGGCCGTCGCCGAGACGCTGACGGAGAAATAGCCGGAACAGGGATCGCGCGGGGCTCCCGGGAAGGCACTCCCCCGCTCGGATCGGGCCTATTGGTCCTATGCGTCCTATACGCCCTATTCGTCGCCGGCCTGCTCGTCGGCCCCGGCGCGCAGATGCCGGAAGAGGCGGAGGAGGTCGCGGGCGCCCAGCGGGACCACGGCGAGGGCGAGGAGGGCGAAGGCGCCGAAGAAGACGATGCAGGCGATGAGCCAGAAGGTGATCCAGCCGCTCACGATTCGGCCTCCTCGAGATCGATGACGGCGGCGGCGGGCCGACGGTCGGGGATCAGCAGCGAGAAAACGACGAAGGCGACGATGCAGAAGGCGTAGTTCCCCAGCCCCACAACCCCCATCAGCATCGTGTTGCCCGTGATCCTCGCGGGCAGGAAGATGACGACGACGGAGATGAGCCCGCCGAGGAGCGCGGCCATCGCGCCCGCGCTCGACGCCCGCTTCCAGTACATCCCGCCGACCAGCACGACGATCGAGCCGCACAGATACACGCTGCCCGTCACGGCCATGTAGTTCCACACGCTCGCAGGCAGCTCGTACCACACGCCCCATACCAGCAGGAAAAGCCCGATGGCCACGATGATGCCGCGGGTCAGGAGGATCTGCTGCTTGTCGCTCAGCGGCTCCTTGCGCAGCGGCCCGACGACGTCGCGGCAGATCACCGACGACCAGCAGAGGAAGTAGCTGTCGTGGGTCGACATGAACGCGGCCATCAGCCCGGCCACCAGCAGCCCCAGCAGCCCGCTCGGCACGATCTTCCCGAGCAGCAGCGGCAGCGCCTGGTCGGCATGGGCCGCGCCCTCCGCCGGGCCGTCGGGGAAGAAGTGGGCAGACAGCTCCGGGTGCTTGGTGAAGTAGCAGAACGCCGCGATGGCCAGCAGCGCCGGCAGCGCCAGCCGGACGAACTGCCCGGGCGAGGCGATCAGGTACGTGCGCTTGCTCGTCGTCGGGTCCTTCGCCGTCAGCGCCCGTGTGGCCTCCGGCGCCCAGCACAGCCCCGCGGCGAACACGTGCACCAGCATCCACACCACCCACACCCAGCCATAGGAGTCGCCGTGGAACGGGTTGAAGGCCGCTTCGCCGCGGTTTTCGGCGAGGGTGGAGACCATGCTCTGCCACCCGATGTCGGGATGGACCAGGCAGAAGTAGAGGCCCAGGCCCAGCCCGAGACTCAGGATGATGAACTGGATGTAGTCGGTGACGATGACCGAGACCATGCCGCCGAGCACCGTGTAGAAGAGCACGATGACGATGAGCACTGACGTGATGATGTTGACCGTGAGTTGCTGCTTCGACAGGGCCTTCTTCCTGGCAGCCTCGTCGGCCTGCGGCTGGCTTGCCGCTGCTGTGCCAGGCGCCTCGCCGGAGGGAGCGCCGGGGTCGGCCGGGGCGGCGACGGCCTGCTCCGTGCGGCCGAGGCCGGTGGCGTAGGTGATGAAGGTGGCACCCATCTTGGGGAACAGGCCCATATTGAGGATGCCGGCGGTGGCGCAGATGGCGCCCGCCGTGATCCGCACGCCGCGGCTGTAGCGGAGCTGGAAGAACTCGGGCAGGGTGGTGAGCCTGTGCTGGCGCAGCCGCTTGAGCACGAAGCCCGTCGAGCCGAGGGTCACGCCCATGGTGACGCCGATGAGGCCGAGGACCATGTACGTGAAGCCCTTGTGGAAGCCGTCGATGGACGAGTACATGATGGTGACGAGGCCGAGGCCCGTGCCGATATACGTCGCCGCGTTGAGCGCCGCGCCGGAGCCGCGGCCGCCGACCATGAAGCCGGCCACGTTGTGGATATAGCGGTTCGCCAGCAGCCCGACCACCACCGAGCCGGCCAGGTAGACCCCAACGATCCACCAATCGAGCCTCGCGAAGTTCGTCCCGAAGATGTCCATCCTCACGCCTCCAGTGGGGGTGGGCATTGTGACAGGAAAGGCCGCGCGGGTCAAGGCGGCAGAGGCGGCAGAGCATTTGCGATTGCCGATTGCCGATTTGCGATTGGGTTCCGAATCTCGGGAGCAGAGCCGCCGGTGTGCTTCAATCGGCAATCGGCAATCGCAAACCGGCAATCATCAGCGCTGCTCCAGCACCCCGTTGGCCGTGGACGCCAGCAGCTTGCTCAGCGGCTGGAGACTCGTGCTCCTGCCCAGTCGGTGCTGCCGACGAGCCAGCGGGAGGCGGAGCAAGCGACCTCGAGGCGGAGGGTCTTGACGCCCTCGATCTCGACCTCGACCGCGACGGGCCGCGAGTCCCACTGGAGCCACTCGGAGCTGTAGAGCCGCCGGCTGTCGCCGTGGACGAGGAACTGGACGTACTCGCCGCGCGCCCTGTGCCGCGACACCTCGGTGGCCCCTTCGAGGTCGATGCCAACGGTCGCGCGGAAGATGCGGTACCTGCCGTCGAGCTGGTACTCGACGACCGACGGGGCGCGGACGCCGATCCCGCGCTCGAAGCGCCGCGTGCCGAGGGTCAGCGGGTTCCACTCGAAGGACCGGTCGAACTGCACGCAGCCCTTGTGCTGGTCGATGCGACTGGGCATCAGATCGCTCAGCGAGAGCGTCGCGGGAGCGGGGGCCGGCACGCTCCGCACGCGCGGAACCCGGCGGGGCGGACGGCTCGCCCGAAGGGCCTCGTCGCCGGGGAACTGGTAGGCGCCGTCAAGCTCCCACCGCTGGTCGAAGAGGCCGACGCACAGGAACGTCTCGGGCGAGCGGGTGCGGGCGTCGAACACCGCGTAGTCGAACCACGGGTAGTTGTCGTATGGCCCCCAGCCGAAGAAGTTGCCGAAGCGGTTGTTCACCTGGTCGAGCGCCTCGGGCGACAGGCCGGCGAGGACGGCGACGTAGCGCTCGGGGTTGAGCGGATTGGGGTAGCAGAGGACCGCGCCGACATCGGGGCCGCTGAACGTCTGTCTGCCGACGCGGATGCGCTCGGCCTCGATGCGGACGGGCAGCCTTCGGGCGATGCGCCTGGTGACGGCGTTGGCGGCGGGTCCGCCGTAGAGGACGAGGTGGTGGGCCGCGATGTCCTCCTCGGTCACCGCCGTGTCGTCCTTGACCCGCGGGCGGCAGTTGAAGAGCCGCTCCCAGTCGTGTGCCCTGGCCTCGACCTGGCGGCGGATCGTCTCGCGCTGCCAGGCGTCCTCGGCGGTCGTGCCCCGGACGAGGAGGAAGCTGCCGAGGAAGACGTCGCCGACGGGGCCTTCGAGCCCCGCCTTCTTCGCGAGGCCGCGTGGCAGCCGGCTCTGCGCCCAGTTGCCGCGGCGGTCGCGGACGAAGGTGGGCGTCGGCCCTTTCGCGCGGACCTCCTGCCCGTCGATGGCGAGCGCCTTGGAACCCTCCCGGAGGTTCCCGACCTCCGGGAGGGTATCGAGGTGGATGGTGAAGGCGGCGATGTTCTTGGTAGCCACCTGGAAACGGCCGCTTCCGAGGCGGCGCGCGTCGATCTCCGCGAAGGCGAGCGGCCGGAGCATGCGGTCGATGCGCACCCAGTACGCGCGGCCGTGCCGCAGGCTGGCCGCCTTGAGGCGCACGCGCTCGGGGGAAGCGGGGCGCCGCTGCTGGAGCATCCACTTCCAGCGGGTGTCGTAGAAGCTGTTGGGGAAGCCCCAGTGACGGACCCGGGGGAACTCGAGGTAGGTGACGGGGCATCCGAGCTGCTTGAGCCGTGCGGCCATGTTCCGCGAGTTGGCGACGGGCACGACGTCGTCGCGCGAGCCGTGGGCGGCCATGGCGGGCAGGTTGAGCAGGTTGCCGGCGTAGGTGACGGGATCGACGCTGTCGAGGAGGAACTCGCGGAGGGCCTGGAAGCGCGGCGGGATGGGCTCGGGCACCTTCCCTGGCGCCTGGTTCCAGTCGGCCCAGGCCCTGCGATCTGCGTTGCCGCAGACGGGCGCGATGGCTGAGAAGCGGTCAGGGTAGTGGACGCCGAGCTGCCAGGAGCCGGTGCCGCCCATCGAGTGGCCTTCGAGGATGACGCGGTCGCGGTCGATGTGGTAGTCGCGGAGCACGTCGTCGATGACGGCCAGCACGTCGCCTTCCCCTGCGAGCATGTAGTCGATGCTCCCGCGGCCGTGGGGCGCGACCGTGATGACGCCGTCCACCACCCGCTGCGGATGGCCCTGGAAGGGGCGGTACCAGCCGTGGCCGTGGAGGGTGACGATCAGCGGGAAGGGCGTCTCGCCCGTATAGCCCTTCGGCACGGCGATCGAGTAGCTCTGGAGCGAGCCGTCCAGCTCCGAGCGGTACGACCGGAGGAAGCAGCCGCGCTTGGCGGGGAACGGATCGTTGCCGCCCAGGAGGGAGGACAGGTCGGCGTGGACGGTGCGGATCTCGCGGTTGACGCGGCGCAGGACACCCGGGGACGGCCGCCGACCCTCGCCGCCAACCTGGTGCTGCATGTAGGCGACCTTGGTGCGGAGCCAGCCCGCCTGCCGCGCGTGCTCGCCCTCGGTGCCGTGGCGGTCGAGCTGGCCTGCGAGCTTGTCGAGCTTCGCTAGAAGCCCTTCGGCGGACAGTGGGAGCCGCTTGGTGAGTGCGGCGTATGTCTCCGCCGTTTCGTTGGCGTAGTCGGCCTGCTCCTTCGACCAGTCGGCCGCCTCGAGGGTCGCAGCGAACAGGTGCATCCGCCGGTTGTAGGGCAGGACGACGGCGTCGAGGGTCTTCCTGGGGTCGAGCGCGATCCGCTGGAGCCAGATCCGGGGCT
>CAZDNN010000106.1:0-14132 GCA_964506385.1 uncultured Planctomycetota bacterium | reverse complement strand
GCCTGGAAGAGGTCTTTGCTCGCGAAGTTGGGCTCGCAGGTGAGGTTGACGCCGAGGCGGCGGAGGCCGGCTTCGTCGCCGGGGCGGGGGATGTGGGTGAGGTGGACCTCGCAGCCTCGGAGCAGGGTGAGCTGCTCCATGGCGAGCTGGGCCGTGGGGTTGGTGGCGGCGGAGATGCTGAGGGCGATGAGGGCCTCGTCGAGGTCGAGGCTGATGCTCTTCGAGCGCAGGAGGTCGCTCTTGAGACTGGCGATGGACTCGATGATGGTGGGGGAGAGGAGGTGGAGTTGGTCGGGGATGCCTGCGAGGTGCTTGATGGCATTGAGCACCACGCTGGCGGAGGCGTGCATGAGCGGCGAGTTCTTGCCGGTGACGATGGTGCCGTCGTGGAGCTCGATGGCGGCGCCGCAGAAGATGCCCTTGTTGCCCTTGCCCGTGTGCTGGGCGTCGGCCGCGGCGGCGCGCGCGGGCTCGACGGTGCGGCGGCGGGTCGGCTCCACGTCAAGCTCCTCGAGGAGCAGCTCGACCCGCTGCACCGTGTCGCGGTCGGCGAAACCCATGGCGAACTCGCAGGAGGTGCGGAAGTAGCGGCGGACCACCTCCTGCCGCGCCGCCTCGCGGCAGGCCTCGTCGTCGGTGATGGCGAACCCAGCGCGGTTGACGCCCATGTCCGTCGGCGAGCGGTAGAAGCTCTCGCCGCCAGTGATCCGCTCGATGATGCGGCGCAGGACGGGGAAGGCCTCGACGTCGCGATTGTAGTTCACCGCCGTCTCGCCGTAGGCCTCGAGGTGGAACGGGTCGATGACATTGAAGTCCGCGAGGTCCGCCGTCGCGGCCTCGTAGGCCACGTTGACGGGGTGCTTGAGCGGGAGGGTCCAGATGGGGAAGGTCTCGAACTTCGCGTAGCCGGCCTCCACCCCGCGGCGGTGGTCGTGGAAGACCTGGGAGAGGCAGGTGGCGAGCTTGCCGCTGCCCGGGCCAGGGCCGGTGACAACGACAAGCGGGCGGGTGGTCTCGATGCAGGGGTTGGCGCCGTAGCCCTCGTCGCTGACGATCGTGTCCACGTCGGTGGGGTAGCCGCGGGTGGCGCGGTGGGTGTAAACGCGGACGTCGCGCCGCTCGAGCTTGTTCTTGAACAGGCGGGCCGCGGGCTGGCCGTCGTAGCGGGTGATGACGACGGCGGTGACGTCGAGCTTCCAGGCTCGCAGGTCGTCGATGAGCTTGAGCGCATCGACATCGTAGGTGATGCCGAAGTCGGCCCGCAGCTTCTTCCGCTCGATGTCGCCGGCGAAGATGCACAGGATGATCTCCGCCTGGTCGCGAAGCTGCTGGAGCAGCCGCATCTTCACATTGGGGTCGAAGCCAGGGAGGACACGGGCGGCGTGGTAGTCGAAGAGGAGCTTGCCACCGAACTCGAGGTAGAGCTTGTTGTTGAAGCGCTCGACACGCTCGACGATGGCGGCGGTCTGCTCGGCGAGGTATTGGTCGTTGTCGAAGCCCAGGGGGCCGCAGCAGTGGGCACAAGCTGTCTGCGCCTGGGGGGGGGCCACCGCATCCGCCATGTTGTGGTCTCCGTCGGGTGGTGATACCAGGGAATCCGCCCCGGGCAGCCAGTCACGCCGCCGGGCCTCAGGAGCAAGAGGATACCCCCGGAGGTCCGGCACGTCAAGCGCGATTGCCTGCTAGTGGCTTGAGAGTTCGGCGGGGAGCGCCGACGACAGCTACTCGCCACGCAGATGCGGCAGGACGAGCTTCGTCCAGAGCTCATAGCCCTCGGTGCTGAGGTGGAGGCCGTCCTTGACGAACAGCTCTTTGCGGGGCTGGCCGTCGTCGCCGATCATCGGGGTGTCGATGTCCACGTACTCCAGCCGCTGGTCCGCAGCGGTCACCGCCTTGATCAGGCGGTTAGCCTCCCGCATCTTCCCCACCAGCTTCCATCGGGCGATGCTGGGCTTGATGGCGATGAACACGATGCGGCACTTCGGCAGGGTGGCATGGACCTTCTGGACGAACATCTTGAAGTTACCGCAGACGGTCTCGGGCGACTTGCCGCTCGCGATGTCGTTGTCGCCGGCGTAGAGCAGGACGATCCGGGGCTCGAGCGGCAGTATGACGCGGTCGGCGAACTCGGTGGAATCGTGGATCTGGGAGCCGCCGAAGCCGCGGTTGACGACCTTGTGGTCGGGGAAGTACTTCCGAACGTCCCACCCGCGAGCCGAGGAGCTGCCGCAGAGCAGTATCTCGCCCTTCGGCGGCGGGTGCTTGCTGTCGCGCTCCTCCATCGCCTGGATCGCCTTCTCCCATCGGCTGGTGCCCGCACGCGAACCTGCTCCGGCCTGGCCTGCACTGATCATCAGGGCGCCGACGACCAGACACGCCCATGTCCCATTCGTCGTCTTCACTTGCCTTCTCCTTCGGGACGAAGTGTACGCGTAACGAGGTGGCGGCGCAAAGAGGCCTGGAGGGCATCACGCGCGGTTGACTTTGGGCCTTGCGTCTGCTATAGTTGCGGTTGTGCCGAGGTGGCGCAAGTTAGAGTGCGCCCGGAGATCCGCCCGGAGGACGAAGGCGTGGATGTCAGCAAGCTGGTTGCTAAGGCCGTGCAGGCCGCCGACCGCGGCAACTACGACTACGCAGTCGAGTTGTATCTGCAACTGCTCGAACTCCAGCCCAACCACGTGGAGGGCCGCAAGGCCCTTCGCGACGTCGAGGTGCGCCGCGCCCAGGAGCGTGGCATCACTAAGTCCACGGCCGGTGGCTGGCTGAAGGGCTTCGGGTCGCTCATCGCCGCACAGATCTTCCTCCTGCTTCGCAAGCCCGAACGGGCGATGGCCGCGTGCGAGAAGTTCCTGAAGATCGACCCCTACAACCAGACCGTGCTCCGGACCCTGGCCAGAGCCGCCGAGAAGGCCGAGTACCTGGACACGGCGATCCTCGTCCTCGAGGACGTCCGCGCGCGCAGCGGCCAACCCACCAAGGGCGCCGCCATGAAGGCATACATCCATGTCCTCAGGTGGCTCGCCAACCTCTACATCCAGGCTGAGAACCTGCCGCTGGCCGACGAGCGCCTCAAGGAGATCCTCAACCTCGACCCCAAGGACCGCGAGGCCCTGAACCAGCTCCGCGACGTCGCCGCGCGACGCTCGATGGCCGAGGGCGGATGGGACAGGGCCGGCCAGAAGGGCGGCTACCGCGAGGTGCTCAAGAGCCAGGGCCAGGCCGTCGAGCTC
The DNA here is from genome assembly GCA_964506385.1 of uncultured Planctomycetota bacterium. Taxonomy (GTDB): domain Bacteria; phylum Planctomycetota; class PUPC01; order DSUN01; family DSUN01; genus CAZDNN01. The sequence goes on along the minus strand of CAZDNN010000106.1, from coordinate 10,902 downwards.
GAGCAGAGCCACCGCGATATCCGCACCGGCGGAGACGCCCTCGAGCGCATCGAGGCCGTCAAGCGCGAGCTCCAGACCGACCCCGAGAACACGCGGCTGATCATCGAAATCGGCGACCTCTACAAGATGATCAAGAACTGGGACGAGGCGCGAACCTGGTACAACCGCGCTTTGGCGATCGACCCCAGTAACTTCCTCGTCCAGGCGTCCCTCGGCGACCTGAAGCTCGCGGAGATGGACCAGCAGCTCCGCGCACTCCAGGCCGACCCAGACAAGAAGGCCGAGGCGGCCCAGATGCTCAAGGAGCGGATGGAATACGCGCTTCAGGAGTACGAGCGGCGCGTCAAGGCACGGCCCCAGGACCTGCCGACGCGCTTCCGCTACGGCCAGATCCTGTTCCAGATGCGCCGCTACAAGGAGGCCGCGGGCCAGTTCCAGCACGCCTCGCGGGATCCCAAGACCCGTCGAGGCGCCCTGTATCGCCTCGGCCTGTGTTTCATGAAGCAGGGGCTCGTGGACCTCGCGATCGAGCAGTTTGAGAAGGCCGTCGCCGGCGCCAGCGTCGTGGATGCCGAGGTCAAGGGCATCCTCTACGCCCTCGGCGAAGCCCACGAGGCCCAGGGGCGGCTCGAGCAGGCGCTCGATGCCTACAAGCGCATCTTCGAGATCGATATCGACTTCAAGGACATCTCGCAGAAGATCCAGGAGCTCTACAGCCAGGGGGTCGGCCAGGGCACGAGTTGAGGCCCTCGGCACCCTCTGCCACAGGTTTGATGGAGAGCGTGCATGCCCACGTCGTTGTCAGCCAGGAAGCGGGTGCGCCAGAGCGAGAAGCGACGAGTGCGCAACCGCAGGATCAAGTCGGCCCTTCGGACACAGATTCGCAAAGTCGAGGTGGCGCTGGATAGCGGTGACGCCGAGGCGGCCCGCCGGGAGTTTCAGGCCGCGGTGAAGGCCATCGACAAGGCCGTGACCAAGGGGGTTCTGCATAGGAATACCGCCGGCCGGCGGAAGTCGCGGCTGGCGGCCCTGGTCAACACGATGGCGGCACAGGCGCAGGAGGGCTGACGCCAGCCGCCCGGCCGCCTCCACTCCCTTCAGCCTCCGGAAGCCTCATGGACGCCCTGCTTCGCAAAGCCCTGGCGCATGGCCGCGGCGCGGACTACGTCGAGCTACGGGCCGAGGAACGCGCCACCACCAGCATCGCCTACGTGGGCCACGAGCTCGAGGACATCTCCGACCGCGTCGAGCTGGGCGGCTGTGTCCGCGCTTTCAAGGACGGCGGCTGGGGCTTCGTGTCGTTCAACGACCTCGACGACCTGCCCCGTTACGTCCGGCTGGCCTGCGAGCAGGCCGCGATGGTCGGCCGCAGCACGAGCCAGCTCGCAGATGTCCCCCCGGCCGAGGCGCAGGTTGAGGCCAGCGTCCAGGTCGATCCCCGCGGCGTGCCGCTCGCCGACAAGGAGGCGCTGGCCCGCCGCTACAACGCCCGCATCCTGGCCTGCCAGGCCGTCCAGACCTCCAGCGTGCGCTACCGCGACTCCGCGGTGCGGGCGACCTTCGTGTCGAGCGAAGGAGCGGCGGTGCAGGAGGAGACCGTCTTCTGCGGCGTCTCCCTGGTGGCCATCGCCAGGGATGACAAGACCGTGCAGCACGCAGGCCACAGCGTCGGCGACGTGCGCGGCTTCCAGGTCTGCGAGGGCCTCGAGGCCGAGTGCGACCGGGTGGTCGAGCGGGCCGTGGCACTCCTCGCCGCCGAGCCCGTCAAGGGCGGGCGCTACACCGTCATCGCGGACCCCAAGCTGGCCGGCGTCTTCGCCCACGAGGCATTTGGCCACCTGAGCGAGGCCGACTTCGTATACGAGAATCCCCAGCTCCGCGAGATCATGGAGCTCGGCCGCCGCTTCGGCCAGGACCATCTGACCATCGTCGATGACCCCACGCTGTCCGGCGAAGCGGGCAGCTACGCCTACGACAGCGAGGGGACCCCAGGGCGACGGACCGAGCTGATCCGCGAGGGCATCCTCACAGGACGCCTCCACTCCCGGGAGACATCTGCGAAGATGGGTGAGACGCCCACTGGCAATGCCCGCGCCCTCGACTATGGCTACCAGCCCATCGTCCGGATGTCCAACACCTACATCGAGCCGCGCGAGTGGAGCTTCGGCGACCTCGTGGCCGACACCGGCGACGGCCTCTACGCCTGCGGCTCTCTCGGCGGCCAGACCGAGATGGAGATGTTCACCTTCTCCGCCGAGGAGGCCTTCCTCATCCGCGACGGGCGCGTCGCCGAGCGGGTCCGCGACGTCGTGCTCACCGGCAATGTGTTCGAGACCCTCGCCAACATCGACGCTATCTGCGACGATCTGGAGATTCACGGCGGCCTCGGGGGATGCGGCAAAGGCGGCCAGAGCCCCCTGCGGGTCGGCATCGGCGCACCTCACATCCGAATCCGCAACTGCCTCGTGGGGGGACGGTGACCATGGTCGAACGCGTCCTCGCCCTCGCCGCCCGCCGAGCCCACGCGGCAGAAGTCTACTTCGAGGAGGGCGAAAGCCGCCCCATCGAGTTCGAGCACAACGAGCTGAAGTACATCCACACCAAGTCGCGCCGAGCCCTGAGCCTGCGGGTCATCCACGAGGGCCGGATCGGCTTTGCCAGCACCACCGGCCTCTCGGACCCCGATAGCCTCGTCTCACGAGCTCTGGAGAGCGCGCACTTCGGCCAGGAAGCGAAGCTCGAGTTCCCCGGACCAGCCGAGCTGCCTGCGGTGGCGGTCTACGACCAGGCCGTGGCCGACTTCCCGGTCGAGCAGGGGGTGGCGCTCGGGCGTGACGCCATCGGTGCCGTGCGCGCCGAGTTCGACGACGTGCAGTGTGAGGCGGAGGTCAGCAAGTGGGTCGGCCGCACGCGGATCGCGAATACCAGCGGCCTCGACGTGACGAGCGAACAGACGGCCTGCGACGCCTACCTCGTCGGCGTGCGCGTCCGTGAGGGCAATATCCTGTGGGTCGGCGACGGGGAGAGCTCGCGCCGGTTGGTGACCGACTTCGACCGCTACGTGGCCAAGGTCGTGGGCGACGTGCGGGCCGCCGAGACGGAGTGCGCGGCGCCGAGCGGCGAGATGCCCGTCCTGTTCACCGCGCGGGCCATGCGCCTCCTGCTCGGGATCATGCAGGTCGCGGTGAACGGCAAGTACATCCAGAAGGGCGCGTCGCCCCTGGTCGGACGGCTCGGCGAGCAGGTGCTCGACGAGCGGGTCAGCCTGTGGGACGACGGCACCGTGGACTATGCCGACGGGAGCTCGCCCTTCGACGACGAGGGCACAGCGGCGCGGCGGACGGCGCTTTTCGACAGCGGCGTTCTCACCAACTACGTCTTCGACCTCCAGACGGCCGGAGTCCTCGGCACCAGGACGACAGGGAACGCGAGCCGTGGCTTCGCCTCGCAGCCGGTGCCGGACACGACGAACCTGGTCCTCGACCCCGGCGACGAGAGCCTGGAGGCCATGGTAGCGGGCATGGAGCGGGGATTGCTCGTAGACCAGGTGATCGGCGGCGGGCAATCGAACGTGCTGGCCGGGGAGTTCTCGGTGAACGTGAGCCTGGGCTTCCTCATCGAGAAGGGGCAGCGGGTGGGGCGCGTGAAGGACTGCATGGTGGCGGGAAACGTCTTCGGCATCTTCCAGCGCATCCGGGCGATAGGAGACACTCAGGAGACCCACGGCTCGACGATCGCGCCGGCGGTGTGCTTCGATGCCGTCTCCGTCGCAGGCGGCGGCTGAGACGAGAGCGACAGGCAGGAAACACAACGGCCGGGCGAGCCCGAAAGAGCCTTGAGCGTGTCCTTCGGGATACAGCTCCAAGAGAACCTGGGCCGCCCGGCCGACCCATGCTCCCCGCATCGCGCGTCGGCGGCTCCCCCGCTCAGCATCGATCGAAGGCCCTCGCGCCATCCGTTCCCGGTGGCGTTTGACAAGCCCATGCGCGCGGCTTATAGTGAATCAGGCAACTGAGTTTCCACACCCCCTGACGGACCTCTCGATGGTGGCTTCAAGTGGCAGACGTTGACGCGATACTCTCCGACCTGACAGAAGTGCAGCGCGAGGCGGCGACCCACGTCGAAGGCCCCCTGCTGGTCGTCGCGGGCGCCGGCAGCGGCAAGACCCGCGTCATCACCCGGCGTGTGGCCTACCTGTGCTGCCAGGGCATCGCCCCTTACCGCATCCTGGCGGTCACCTTCACGAACAAGGCAGCGGGCGAGATGCGCGAGCGCATCGAGCAGCTCGCCGGCACCGGCGGAGCCTGGGTCTCCACCTTCCACTCCCTGTGCGCGAAGATGCTGCGCATCTCCGGCGACGCGGTCGGCCTCGACCCTCATTTCACCATCTACGATCGCGACGACCAGCTCAAGGCCGTCAAAATGGCCCTCGAGGAGACGGACGTCGGCGGCACCATGACCCCCGCCGCCGCCCTCCACCGTATCAGCGGCGCCAAGGCCAAGCTCTGGGACCCTCGCGAGCTGGCACGCCACGCCGACAGCTTCCGCGACGAGGTAGTCGTCAAGGTCTACGAAGCCTACCAGAAGCTGCTCGATTCGAACGGCGCGCTCGACTTCGACGACCTGCTCATGCGCGTCGCCATCGCCCTGCGCGACGAGCCCGCGTTCCGCGACCGCTGGCAGCAGCGCTTCCACTTCGTCCTCATCGACGAGTACCAGGACACCAACCACGCCCAATACCTCATCGCCCGCTCCCTCGCCGAGCTGCGCCGCAACATCTGCGCCACAGGCGACGCCGACCAGTCCATCTACGGATGGCGCGGGGCCGACATCGAGAACATCCTGGGCTTCACGAAGGACTACCCCGACGCACGCGTGGTGAAGCTCGAGCAGAACTTCCGCTCGACCAAGACCATCTGCCGCGGCGCCGCGAGCGTCATCGAGCGGAACGCCATGCGCCACGATCGGAGCATCTGGACGGAAAACGAGGAGGGATCGCCCATCCGCTTCCGCCTGGCGACGGACGCCGACGACGAGGCGGCGGTGGCGCTCGCGGAGATCCGTCGCGCGCGGGAGGCGGGCCGCCAGTGGGGCGACGTTGCGATCTTCTATCGCACGAACGCCCAGTCGCGCTGCTTCGAGGAGGCCCTCGTCCAGGCCTCCGTGCCGTACCGTATCGTCGGGGCAGTGGCCTTCTACAACCGTCAGGAGATCAAGGACCTCGTCGCCTACCTGCGGGTCTGCGTCAACACCCGTGACGGTCTGGCCCTCGCGCGCATCATCAACCGCCCGACCCGCGGCATCGGCCAGACGACCATCGCCCGCATGCGGGCATGGGCCGCCGAGCACGAGGCGTCGCTATGGCAGGCCGTGGCCCGCGTCGAGGAGATCGACACCCTCGGCGGCAGGGCGCACAATGCCATCGTCGCCTTCCGCGACTTGATCGACGGCTTCAGGAGCGCCATGGACGGCCCTGTGGCCGAGCTCTGCGAGCGGGTGGTCGAGCAGAGCGGCTACGGCAAGTGGCTGCGGCAGCCCGACAACGAGGAGCGCAGGGAGAACATCCAGGAGTTCCTCGCCAAGGCCGCGCTCTACGACGAGGTGAGCGAGGAGGGTGGCTTGACCGGCTTCCTCGAAGAGGTGGCACTGGTTTCGGACGTGGACGGCTACGACGATGCCGCCGACGCCGTCTCCCTGATGACGATCCACGCGGCGAAGGGCCTCGAGTTCCCCATGGTCATCGTCACAGGCCTCGAGGAGGGATTGCTGCCGCACGCGAACTCGATGACACTGGACCGCGAGGTCGAGGAAGAGCGGCGGCTCTTCTACGTCGCCATGACCCGCGCGCAGAGGGAACTGGTCCTCACCGCGGCGGCCGAGCGCGCGCAGTACTCAGGCCGCGGCGGCTGGGGTGATGACGACGCGAGTTGGACCCGCACGCCCTCGCGGTTCCTCGCCGAGGTGGATCGCGCCGCGCTCGGTGAAGAGGGCGCGGCCGAGCTGGCCGAGTTCCAGAACAGCGGCAACAACTGGCTGGGCGAGACGGTCTACCGGCCCAGGCGCCAGGCGAGGCGCCCAGGGCGCTCGCGCTGGGCGCCACCCGTGGAGACGACGGAGGAGGATGCGGCGGAAGCAGGGGCGGCCGCGGCGCCGCGCTGCGAGTTCGCCGTCGGCGATTATGTGATGCACCCCAAGCACGGCCTGGGGCAGATCCTCTCCCTAGAGGTCTCGGAGCAGATGACCCTCGCGACCATCGCACTGATCAAGGGCGGCAAGCGCGTCTTCGCCCTTGAACACTGCGATCTGCAGAAGCTGTGAGAGCCGAGCCGTGACGCAGGCAGGCCTGGCGCAGTTCTTCACCCCGCAGGCAGTCGCGGCGTTTGCCTTCGACGCGCTGGCGGCCCTGGGCCTGCGTGGCGGACGGCTGCGCATCGTGGACCCCGCGTGCGGCGACGGCGTCTTCCTGCACGAGGCGGCCCGGCGGTTCCCGGACGCTGAACTGTGGGGCTGCGACGTAGACGCCGCCCTCCAGGAGGCGTGGCGGACGGCGGGCCTGACGGAGCCGCGTGCCCACATGGCGGTGCAGGATGGGCTGACCGACGCGCCGCTCTTCGGCCTGGGCGAAGGCACGTTCGATCTGGTGGTGGGGAACCCGCCTTACGGGTTCGGCGTGCCGCGGCCCTCGGGCCGGGAGCGGATCGAGGAGCGGTTCCTCCTGCGCTTCGTCGCGCTGGCGCGGCGGGGCGGTTGGGTGGTGATCGTCGTGCCCGAGGGCATCCTGGCCAACGCCCGGAGCCAAAGGCTGCGCAACAAGGTGCTCGACAGGCTTGCCCTGAAGGCCGTGGTCGCACTGCCCGAGGAGACTTTCGCGGCTGCCGGGACGCGCGCGAGGACAGCGCTGCTAGTCGGCCGGAAGGGCAGGGCGGAGGACGGAGAGGCTCTCCTGGCATCGCCGCGCGGCGGCGCCGGCCTGGAGAGCTACCTGCGCGACGTGCTGCAACGGGTTCGGAACGGGGGCTAGGATGTACCGTCTGGTCGTGGTGACTGGCAGCGACAGCGGCCTGACGTTCGACCTGGCGCCAGGGGAGCACGTCGTGGGCCGCGGCGCGACGGTGGAAGTGCGCCTGTCGGACGAGTCGGTGTCCCGCCGTCACGCGCTCCTCACCGTAGGGGAGGGCGGGGCGACCATTGCCGATCTCGACAGCCACAACGGGACGTGGGTCAATGGCCGCCCGGTGAAGTCCGCCCCCGTCAGCGAAGGGGACGAGCTGCGGTTCGGCAACAGCCGTGTGCTGGTGGAGAGCTCGGCCTCGGCCGCCGGCGCGACGGTCTCCCTCCAGATCATCGAGCAGGACGACGAGCTGCGTCCGGCGGCGCGGCGCCGTGTCCACCTGCCCGAGGACAGCCAGCGGCTGCGCATCCTCTATGAGGTCGGCAACGCCATCAACAGCGAGATGGGCCAGCCGGAGCTGCTCGAGCGGATCCTGGCGACGATCTTCGACGTCGTGCCCGCCGAGCACGGCGCCATCGTCCTCTGGGACGAGCCGCGCGAGAGCTGGGTCCCAGCCGCCCTGCACCGCCGCCACGGCGCCACAGACGCAGGCGATCTGGTGGTGAGCCGCGCCATCATCGAGGAGGCCCTCGGCTCGGGCGGCCCTGTGTTCAGCGACGACGCCAGGGCCGACGCGCGCTTCGGGCCGTCCGAGAGCATCGAGGCATTCGCCATCCGCTCGATGATCTGCTGCCCGCTCATCATCCGCGAGGAGCGGCTCGGGGTGCTGTACCTCGACACGCGGGAGACCGCCAGCGCCTTCACCGAGGAGGATGTGGAGCTGGTGGCAGCCATGGCCAACCAGGCGGCAATCGCCATCGCCAACGCAAGGCTCCACGAGAAAGTCCGCGAGGAGAACGTCCGCCTGCGGCGCGCGCTCGGCACCCGTCACTCGATCGTGGGGGAGAGCGCCGCCATCCGCGACGTGATGAACGTCGTGCGCCGCGTCAGCCAGACCGACGCCACCGTGCTCCTGCGCGGCGAGAGCGGGACGGGCAAAGAGGTGGTGGCCCAGACCATCCACGCCCTGAGCCCGCGCTGCGGCAGGCCCTTCGTCTGCGTGAACTGCGCGGCCATGCCCGAGGCCCTGCTCGAAAGCGAGCTCTTCGGCCACGAGAAGGGCGCCTTCACCGGCGCGCACCAGCGCCGCCTCGGCCGCTTCGAGCAGGCCCAGGGCGGGACGATCTTCCTCGACGAGATCGCCGAGATGCCGCCGAGCACCCAGGCGAAGATCCTGCGGGTCCTCCAGGAGCGCGAGTTCCAGCGTGTCGGAGGCACGAGGCCCATCCGAGTAGACGTCCGGCTCGTGGCCTCGACCAACCGCGACCTCGAAGCGGCGCTGGAGGCAGGGAGCTTCCGCCAGGACCTCTACTACCGCCTCAAGGTCATCGAGCTCGTCCTTCCGCCGCTGCGCGACCGCCGGGAGGACATCCCTCTGCTCAGCCAGCACTTCCTCGCCCAGATCGCCCGCGAGATGAGCCGCCAGCCGCCCGCCATCGACCCGCCGGCCCTCGAGGCCCTCCAGGCCTACTGGTGGCCGGGGAACGTGCGGGAGCTGCGGAATGTGCTGGAGCGTGCCATGGTGCTCGGCGTGGGGGAGCGGCTGCTGGGACGGCACCTGCCGCGCGAGATCCGCCGTCCCGCCATCTCGCCCGAGGATCTGCCCGAGGACCTGTCGCTGGCTGACTCCGAGCGCAGGCACATCTCGAACGTGCTTGCGCTGACGGGCTGGAACAAGAGCCGCGCGGCCGCGCTCCTCCAGATCTCGCGCCCACGCCTCGACCGCAAGATCCGCGACTACGAGCTCAAGCGTCCCGACGAGGAGTGAGCAGAGCCGCGCCAGGTTCCAGGTTTCGGGTTCCAGGTTCCGGGGAGGAAGCCGGGATCGGTGGGTCGCCCTGCGCCCAGTCCTTCATTGCGCCAAGACGCCCAACCAGCCTTCGTGGTGAAGGGCCTCCGTGGCTCGGGCGGTCAGGCCGGTAGCCGCCTTCAGGCGGCCGGTACGTCACGTAGCACGAAGCGACCTGGAACCCGGAACCTGGAACCCGGAACCTGGCACCCGACAGCACTGATTGACGAAGCCCGCCCGACGACGATCGGCCGGGCCTCGCGATGGGCAGGCGGCGCCGCTACTTGGCCTTGGGGCGCGGGACCATGCCCATGGGGATAAAGAGGATCTCGACGCGGCGGTTCTTGGCCTTCGCAGCCGCCGTGGTGTTGCTGACCACGGGCCAGGATTCGCCGAATGCCCTGATGTACATGTTGCGCTCGCGGATGCCCTTGAGACGCAGATAGCGGAAGACGGCGAGCGCGCGGTGGGCGGAGAGGCCCATGTTGCCGCCGTGGGCCTTCTTCGTGGCGGCCTTGACGATGGGGGTGTTGTCGGTGTGGCCGTCGATCTGGATGAGGACGTTCTTGCCCTTGAAGGCGCGGACGACCTTGTCCAGCGCGCGGGTGCCCTGGGGCGACAGGGTGGCCGAGCCCAAGGCGAAGAGCACGGAGTCCTGGAGCACCAGCTTCCCGTCGCGGACCTCGCCGATGTTGAGCGCCTCGAGCTCCTTCTGGAACTGCTCGTACTGCTTGCGCGCCTTGTCGAGCTCGGTGCGGGCCTTCTCAGCCTCGGCCTTCGAGCCGGTGGCTTGCTGCTTGTAGAGGTCCAGCTCGCGGCTCAGCTCGTCCACGCGCTTGCGGAAGGTATCCTGCGCGGTCACCAGCTCGCTCTCGCGCTCCTGGAGCAGGCCGGTCAGGCGGTCGCGGTCGGCCTCGAGCTTCTTGTACTTGCTCTTCGGCACGAGGCACCCGGTCGCGGAAAGCAGTGCACCAGCGACCAGGCAGAGGTGTATCAGGCGTCTCACGGTCATACGTGCGGACTCCTATCGTGGCTGCGGGGCAGCCGTTACGATCGCGGTCGTTCCGTTCACTTCTCGGGCGCCGGCGCGGCAGCCTTGAGGTAATCGGGTGGGAGGAAGTAGACCTCGACCCTGCGGTTCTTGGCCTTGTTGGCTGGGCTGGTGTTGGGGACGCGAGGCTTGTACATGCTGAAGGCGCGGGCGAACAGGCGCGTCTCGGGGATGCCGTTCCTGGCCAGCAGGCGCAGGACCGCCAGGGCACGGGCGGCGGATAGGCCCCAGTTGTCGGTGAACTTCTTGACGGTCTCGGGCTTTGCGACCCGCGTATCGTCGGTGTGGCCGTCGATCTGGATGATCTCGTTCGACCCCTTGAAGTCGCCCGCGATCCGCTGGAGCAGCTTCTGCCCCTCTGGGCTGATGTCGGCGCTGCCGAGCGGGAAGAGCAACTGGTCGGTGATCGCGATGCCGCCCGGGATGCGCTCCACCCCTTCGTACTCGCCCGCCAGCTTGTCCAGCCGGTCCTGCAATGCCTTGAGCTTCGCCGCTGTATCGGCGGCGATCCGCTCGGCGTCTTTCTTCTTGTCCTCATAGAGCTTGATGAGCTGGTCCTTGGACTTCAGCTCCTCGGTGAGCGACGCAATGCGCTCCTGATCGTCGGCGAGCTGGCTGTCCTTACGTTCCACTTCCACGGCGAGCTGGTCGTACCGCTTTTTCAGCTTGATGTACTTCGACCAGGGCACTATGCAGCCGCTGGAGGCCACCGATAGTGCGATCAATGCCACTGCTCCTGCCCGAAAGAGGCGCGTAGTCATGGCGCTCCTTCCTCCGTTACGGGGACTTGAGATGAAGGGAATGAGACGTGTGACGCGACCGTTGCGCCGGCCTACAGGGACTTCCATGTTTGCTCGACGATGTGCATCCGTGCCGATTGGAACCGTGCCAGCCGTGGCTCAGGGCCTGTGAGAAGCATCCGCTACCGACGACCTGCGCGGGGCAGCGATG
>CAZDNN010000105.1:0-14183 GCA_964506385.1 uncultured Planctomycetota bacterium | reverse complement strand
TCCCAGGCCCCCGTCGGGCAGCGCTCCGCGCACAACCCGCAGTGCAAGCACATGTCCTCGTCCTTGGCCATGATCCGACCCGTCTTGAGCCCGTCCGCAACATAGAGGTCCTGCGCCGGGTTGAGCGCCGGCACCCGCAGCGCCGGGCGCAGCTCTTCCTCCGGCGCATCGGCCGTGAAGTTGATGCAGTCCACGGGGCAGATGTCGACGCACTCGCCGCAGCTCTCGCATCGTGAATCGGCGATCAGCCCGCCGCCGAACGTCGCGATCTCGGCGGTGTAGCCGCGGCCTGCGAAGTCGATGTTGCTCACGCCACGCACCTCGTGGCACACCCGCACGCACTTGCCGCACAGGATGCACTTCGAGGTGTCGCGGATGAAGAAGGGATTGCTGTCGTCGATGGTGGCGGGGCGGACGACGCGCTCGATGCGCTCGGCGTCCACGCCGAGGAAGCGGCCGACCTTCTGGAGGTCGCACTCGCCGCCCTTCGGGCAGGTGAGGCAGCCGGCCGGGTGGTCGGAGATGAGCAGCTCGTAGGTGACGCGGCGAACGCGGTTGACCTCCTCGACGTCGCTGTGGACGACCATGCCGTCGGCGGCCCGCGTGGTGCAGGCGGTGGGCAGGCCGCGCATGCCGTCGATCTTCACGATGCACAGCCGGCAGCCGCCGTAGGGCTCGAGCTTGCTGTCGTAGCACAGGTTGGGGATGTAAATGCCCGCATCGAGCGCGGCCTGGAGCACGCACGTGCCCTCGGTCGTCTCGACGCGCTGGCCGTCGATGGTGATCGCGATCGTGCTGTTGTGAGGCATCGGGGGATACTCCGCGTCATTCCTCTTCGAGGTCGCAGCGCAGGCAGCGCCGGGCTTCGCGGCAGGCCTGCGTGCGTGAGAGCGCCGAGACGATCTCGTCGAACCCGGCCCGCCGCTTCTTCGGCGGCAGCACCCTCGGGTGCGGCCGGCTGCGCAGCGCCCGGCTCTTGGACGTCCAGTCCGTGATGCCTTCGCCCTCGGGCAGGAGGCCCTGGCCGCCGAGAGCCTGGTCGATGGAGACGGCGGCCCGCTGCCCGGCGCCGATGGCCTGTATCACCGTGGCGGCGCCCGTCACGCAGTCGCCGCCGGCCCACACGTCGTCCATCGAGGTCTTCATGGTCACGGGGTTCACGGCGAGGGTGCCCCAGCGGGTCATCTCGGGCACGTCGCCGCGCAGGGCGCTCCAGTCGGGCTTCTGGCTGATGGCGTAGATGAGCGAATCGACGGCGACCGTGTGCTCGGAGCCGTCGATGGGCACGGGCCGGCGGCGGCCGCTCTCGTCGGCGGGGCCGAGCTCCATGCGGATACACTCGACGGCGTCGATCCGCCCGTTGCCCCGGACGATCGCCGTCGGGGTGGTGAGGAACTGGATGTCGATGCCCTCCTCGAGGGCCTCCTCGACCTCCTCCTCGTAGGCGGGCATCTCGGCGCGGGTGCGGCGATAGAGCACGGTGACGGTCTCGGCGCCGAGGCGGAGCGCGGTGCGGGCCGAGTCTACGGCCGAGTTGCCGCCACCCACCACGGCCACCCGCCCAAGCCGCGGCACCTTCTTGCCGAGGGAGAAGTCGCGCAGGAACGCCATGGCGTCATAGACACCCTTGCCCCGCTCGCCAGGCAGGCCGAGGCCCATGCCCTTGTGGGCTCCGATGCCGACGAAGAGCGCGTCGAAGCCCTGCTTGCGCAGCGAGGCGAGCGAGCGGACGCGGCTCTGGAGCTTGAGCGTGACGCCGCAGCGGACGATGTGGTCGATCTCGCGCTGGAGCACGTCGCGCGGCAGGCGGTAGGCCGGGATGGCGACGGCCATGGCCCCGCCCGCGACGGGCAGAGCCTCGAACACGGTGACCCGCCGCCCCATGAGGGCCAGGAAGTAGGCGCACGTGAGGCCCGCCGGGCCGGCGCCGACGACGGCGACCTTGCCGCCTCGCTTCTTGACCTTCGGCGGCGGCGCGATGCCCTCGGCGGCCTCGGCGTCGGCGGCGTAGCGCTTGAGCGCGCGGATCGAAACGGCGTCGTCGAGGTCGCCGCGGCGGCAGAACGTCTCGCAGGGTCGGTCGCACACGCGGCCGCACACCGAGGGGAAGGGATTGCGGCGGCGAATGAGCTCGACGGCCTCGACGGGCCGCTTCTGGGCGATCAGCGCGACGTACTCGGGCACATTGACGCCCGCGGGGCAGGCGTGCGAGCACGCGGCCTTGCCGAGCGCGCGGCACTGGGCGGCGGGGCAGCGCCGCTCCTTGATGTGCACCTCGTACTCGTCGCGGAAGTGGGCGATGGTAGACAGGACGGGGTTCGGCGCCGTCTGGCCGAGGCCGCACAGCGACCCTGCCTTGACGGCCTGGCCGATCTCCTCGAGCAGCTCGATGTCGCCCTCGCGGCCCTCGCCGCGGGTGATCCGCGTCAGAATCTCAAGCATTCGGCGCGTGCCGACGCGGCAGGGGGTGCACTTGCCACACGACTCGCTCTGGACGAACTCGAGGAAGTAGCGGGCCAGCTCGACCATGCAGGTGGTTTCGTCGAGCACGATGAGGCCGCCGGAGCCCATGATGGCCCCGACGTCCTGGAGCGAGTCGTAGTCGATAGGCAGGTCGAGGAACCTGGCGGGCACGCACCCGCCCGAGGGGCCGCCGAGTTGGGCGGCCTTGAACTTGCGGTCCCGCGCCACGCCGCCGCCGATGTCGAAGACGATCTGGCGGAGGGTCGCACCCATCGGGATCTCGACGAGGCCCGTGTTCTTGACCTTCCCTGCAAGGGCGAAGATCTTGGTGCCCTTGGAGCCCTCGGTGCCCATGGCGGCGAAGGCGTCGGCGCCGCGGTTGATGATCACGGGCACGTTGGCGAGGGTCTCGACGTTGTTGATATTCGTCGGCTTGCCGAAGGCGCCGCTCTGGGCGGGGAAGGGCGGCCGACTGCGGGGCATGCCGCGCCGGCCCTCGATGGAGGCGATGAGGGCCGTCTCCTCGCCGCACACGAAGGCGCCCGCGCCCTGCTTGACCTTCAGATGGAAGGCGAAGTCGGTGCCCAGGATGCCGGCGCCGAGCAGGCCGAGCTTCTCGGCATCGGCGATCGCCTTCGTGAGGTGCTGCACGGCGATGGGATACTCGGCGCGGACGTAGATGTAGCCCTCGCTGGCCCCGATGGCGTAGGCCGCGATGAGCATCCCCTCGAGCACGGCGTGGGGATCGCCCTCGCACACGCTGCGGTCCATGAACGCGCCAGGGTCGCCCTCGTCGGCGTTGCAGATGAGGTACTTCGGCTCGCCCTCGGCGTCGCGGCAGAACTGCCATTTGCGCCCCGTCGGGAACCCCGCGCCGCCGCGGCCACGCAGGCCGCTCGCCAGCACCTCGTCGATGACCTCCTGCGGCGTCATCTCGCCGAGGGCCTTGGCCAGGGCCTCGTAGCCGTCGAGCGAGAGATAGTCCTCGATGCTCTGGGGGTCCAGATGTCCGGAGTGGCGGAGGACGAGGCGGGTCTGGTGCTTGTAGAACGGCACGTCGTACTCGTGGACGGCGCGCTCGCCGGTCTGGGAATCGAGGTAGAGCAGTCGCTCGACGACCTCGCCGTTGAGGAGCGTGCGCTCGACGATCTCCGGCGCGTCTTCGGGCTTGACGCGCACGTAGAGGATGTTCTCGGGCAGTACCGAGAGGATGGGGCCGGCCTCGCAGAAGCCGCGGCAGCCGGTCCGCTGGAGCTGCACCTTGCGGGTCAGCCCTCGGCGCTTCAGCTCCTGCTCCAGGGCTTCGTAGACGGGGGCGCTGCCGAGCGCGCGGCAGCCGGTGGTGTAGCACAGTGACAGGGTCGTCTTGCGTCGCTTGGGCTGCCTGCGGACCCGTTCCTTGAGGGCCAGCAGGTCGGCGATGGACTGAAGTCGTGTCATCGAGTGACCTCTACTTCGCCTGGCTCATGTACTCGTCGATGATGGCCTCGGCGCGGTCCGGGGTGAGGCTCCCGAAGTACTGATGGTCGATGACCATCACGGGGGAGAGGGCACAGGCGCCGAGGCAGGCGACCGTCTCGTAGGTGAACATCATGTCCGGGGTGGTCTCGCCTTCGTGGATGCCGAGCTTGCGCTCGACGAGGCGGCGGATCCGGCCCGAGCCGCGCACGTGGCACGCCGTGCCGCGGCACACGCGCACGCGGTGCCTGCCCTGTGGTGTCAGGTGGAACTGCGCGTAGAACGTCACCACGCCGTAGACCTGCGCCTCCGGGATGCTGAGGTGCTCGGCCACGTCCTCGAGCACGTCCTCCGGCAGGTAGCCGATGGCGTCCTGGGCGTCCTGGATGATGGGGATGAGGTCGCTGCGGTCGGTGCCGTATCGCTTGAGGACCTTGCGGAGTGCCGCTCGCATCGGGGCTCCTCGTCGTGGTGCACGCCGGATCTGCCGAGCCGTCCGCCCCGCACAGACCGCCCGCGCGGGGCCCTCGCCGGACGGCCCTATTAGAACGGAGAACGGCGCTGGTGTCAATCGCGGGTCCCGTTCGTCCCGTCACCCTCGCTTGCCGCAGTGACGCCCGATCCGTACAATACGGCTACAGGCGTGCTCGCAGAGAATGGGAGAGGCAGCAAGGGGGTTGAGTCGCATGGAGATGATCCTCGACGACGGCAAGACCGTCGTCTGCCCCGAGTGCTTCGCGCACCTGCACCTCGACGAGCCGGCGGTGGAGGGGCAGGAGATCGAGTGCCATCAGTGCCGCGTCATCGTCGTGATCGTGAGGGACGGGGACCGGCTCGTGCCCGTAGCGAGGAAGCCCGACGACGCCGAGGAAGACACCACCTGGTAGCCTACACCACCCCGAGCAGGCAGAGGAACAGAGATCGTGAGGGACGAACGCGCGCTGCGGCGCCAGCGGCCCCCCCGCCAGAGAATGCCCGAGCAGCCGCCCGAGGAGCGCATCAAGAACTTCGACGAGGTGCCCCACGGCTTCACGGCCGACCAGGCGCGGATCGAGGCCAGCCGGTGCCTCCAGTGCAAGAAGCCGGCTTGCGTGGATGGCTGCCCGGTCCGCATCGACATCCCGAAGTTCATCGGCCAGATCGCTGAGGGCGACTTCGACGGGGCGGTCGCTACGCTCAAGGAGCAGACCACCCTCCCCGCCGTCTGCGGCCGGGTGTGCCCCCAGGAGGACCAGTGCGAGAAGCTGTGCGTCCTCGGGCGCAAGGGCGAGCCGGTGGCCATTGGCTATCTCGAGCGCTTCGCCGCAGACTACGAGATGGCACAGGGCGAGACCGTGATCCCCGCGATAGCGCCGCCCACGGGCAAGCGGGTGGCCGTCGTCGGCTCGGGGCCGGCGGGCATCACCTGCGCCTTCGAGCTCGCCAAGCTGGGGCATCAGGTCACCGTCTTCGAGGCCTTCCACAAGACCGGCGGCGTGCTCGTCTACGGCATCCCCGAGTTCCGCCTGCCCAAGGCCATCGTCGAGCGCGACGTCCAGGCACTCCGCGAGATGGGGGTGGACATCCAGGTCAACCACGTCATCGGGAAGCTGGAGACGGTGGATGAGCTGCTGGGCGAGGAGGGCTTCGACGCGGTGTTCATCGGCACGGGGGCGGGGCTGCCGCGGTTCCTCGGCATCCCCGGCGAGAACCTCAACGGCGTCTACTCCGCCAACGAGTTCCTCACCCGCACGAACCTGATGAAGGCCTACCGCGCCGACTACGACACCCCCATCCGCGTGGGCCGGCGGGTGGTGGTCTTCGGCGGCGGCAATGTGGCGATGGACTCGGCACGCACGGCGCTACGGCTCGGCGCCGACGAGGTCTGCGTCCTCTACCGCCGCAGCCGCAGGGAGATGCCGGCCCGGATCGACGAGGTCCACCACGCGGAGCAGGAGGGCATTCGCTTCGAGTTCCTCACCGCGCCCGTCGAGATCCTCGGCGACCAGCAGGGCTGGGTCCGGGGCGTGCGCTGCCTGCGGATGGAGCTCGGCGAGCCGGACGACAGCGGCCGCCGCCGTCCTGTGCCCATCGCCGGCTCGGAGTTCGACTTCGAGTGCGACCAGGCCATTGTCGCCATCGGCAACGGCCCGAACCCCCTCGTGCCCGATACCACGCCCGACCTGGCGACCAACCGGTGGGGGAACATCGTGGCCGAGGCCGAGACGGGGCAGACGTCGAAATGCGCGGTCTTCGCCGGCGGCGATATCGTCAGCGGCGCTGCCACCGTGATCCTCGCCATGGGCGCGGGCAAGCAGGCGGCCGCCGCCATCCATGCCTTCCTGATGGGGCCGGGCTGCTAGCCGGCCGCTGGCACGATGGCCGCTCCCGCCCAGGCCTTCCCCCGGATTCGTGTCTGCATTGACTTCGCGGGCGCCGGGGGCTATCATCGGGGCTGAGAGCAGAGCCGTGGACGTGGCCGCGGGCCGTGCTCGCCACGGCCCGAGGAAAGTCCGAGCTCCACAGGGCAGAGCGGTGGGTAACGCCCACCAGCCGCAAGGCTCGGGACAGTGCCACAGAAAACACACGGCCCAGTGTCCGCCATAGCCTCTGGCGACGGCGGATGACGGCAAAGGTGAAATGGTGGGGTAAGAGCCCACCAGCGGCGCGGTGACGCGTCGGCTTGGCAAACCCCGCTCGGAGCAATGCCAAGTATGGGAGCCTGAGGTGGCCCGCCTCGTCGCGACTCCCGGGTAGGCAGCTCGAGGCCGGCGGAGACGCCGGCCCCAGATGGATGGCCACGGCCCGCCGTCGCCACGGCTATGGCGGGCAACAGAACTCGGCTTACGAGCGGCTCTGCTCTCTCTCTTGGCTGGATGAATGGATGGCTGGATGAGTGGATGGTTGGATGAGTGGATGGTTGGATGAGTGGATGGGTGGATGAGTGGATGGGTGGATGGGTGGATGGGTGGATGGAGTGAAGAGAAGACACAGCCATTGGTGGTGGGGGGCTGCCTTTACGCCCCCACGTGGTCGTCTTCTCGTCCATTCATCCAATCATCCATTCATCCACTCCCGACCCGCCCGCTGGACTCCCCTTCCTCCTGTTGGCCATAGACCCGCCGGAGAACTTCCCTGATGATTCCCGTTTTCTTCACCAAGCAGCTCAAGGGCATGGACGTCGGCGAGACGGGCGAGGTGGTGGCGGCGATGGGCTTCGCCGGCCTCGATGTCGCCGTGCGCCCAGGCTACTGCGTCAATCCCGAGAATGTGGCGAAGGCTCTCAAGCCCGCGGTCCGCCAGTGGGAGGATGCGGGCCTCGCCGTGCCGATGGTCACCACGCCAGGCGACTTCACCGACCCCGACGCCCCCGTCGCCGAGACCCTGCTCGCCGCCTGCGCCGAGGCGGGCGTCGGCGAGATCAAGCTCGGCTACTGGAAGTACGCCGAGGACGGCTACTGGCAGCAGGTCGATGCCGCGCGCAAGGCGCTGGCTGGCTTCGCCGCACTCGCCGAGAAGCACGGCGTCCGCTGCGCGCTCCACACCCACAGCGGGGCCTTCCTCGGCCTCAACGCCTCCTCCGCGATGCATCTGGTCGACGGGCACGACCCGCGGTTCATCGGCATCTACCTCGACCCGGGGCACCTGTCGGTCAACGGCGAGCCGGTGGCGATGGCCATCGACATGGTGAAAGACTACCTGTGCCTCGTGGCCGCCAAGAACTTCGTCTACGTGGCGAAGGAGCAGGAGGGCGAGGTGGCGTGGTCGCGGGCGCTGGTGTCGCTGCGCAAGGGCCTGGTGGACTGGCCCGCGGCGATCGCGGCGCTCAAGGCCGTGGGCTACGACGGCCCGGTGAGCTTCCACAGCGAGTACCACAACGTCAGCCTCGACGAGCTGCGGGCGCTGACCCTCGACGATCTCAACTACCTCAGCCGCTTCCTCGGCGTGTGACCCCGCCCTCGGGCAGGATATGACCCCCGAAGCCCGCTTCGCCATCCTCGCCGCCTGCATCTACCTGCCGCTGCTGCCCGGCTACCTGAGCCGCAAGCTGGGTCTGCTGGACCCCGCGGTCAGCAAGCGCGTCCAGGCGGCGAACCTGCTGACCCTCGAGGCAGCCGTCGTACTGGTCGGGTGCTGGAGCCTCGACATCTCGTCACCTGGCCGCGCCCTCCTGGTGCCCGTAGTCGGGGCGCTCGTGTCGGTGTCGCTGCTGGGGCTCGGCTTCGTGGGCGCGACGCTCCTGCGGCTGGGGGGCACGCGGCGGGGCGCGTTCCTCCAGTGTGCGATGATGTCGAACATCGGGCTGTCCCTCGGCGGGTTCCTGTGCTACATGTTCCACGGGATGCCGGGGCAGTCTCTGTCGATCGCCTACACGTCGCACTTCCTGCCCGTGTGCTTCGTCATCGGGGTGTTCATCGCCGGCTACTACGCGAGCGGGGCGAGGGCGTCGGCCCGTCAGACCCTGGCGGGGATGCTGCGCAACCCGCTGCTCATCGTGCCGAACGCGGCCCTGCTCGTCGGCCTGGGGCTCAACATCGCTGGCGTGCGGATCCCCGGCTGGGTGCGGCAGGCGAACGGGGTGGTGCTGATGGCGATGGTGGCGGTGCACTCGCTGGCCATCGGGATGACGCTGCGGCTGGGGCGCCTGGGCGGCTACTGGCGGGAGATCGGGGCACTGGCGGCCATCAAGTTCGCGCTGGGGCCGCTGCTCGGCGCCGCGGTCGTCTACCTGCTGGGGCAGTGGGGGGCCTTCGACGGCGTGCTCTGGCGGGTCGTCGTCATCGAGGCGGCCATGCCGGTGGCCATCTTCGCCACCATTGTCTCCAACCTCTTCGACCTCGATCGCGACCTGGCGAACTCCTGCTGGGTCGCGACCACCCTCGCCTGCGCCGGCGTCATTCCCTTCCTGTACCTCGTGACCGCGTAGCAGGCAAGTCGGCAGGGGAGGGCGGGGCTGCCGCCGAGTCGCGGATGGTGGCAGGCTTCCCCGGTCAGGGCGGCTCGGCGGGAGCCTCGCCCTCCCATCCCGCGACTCGGCGCTTCAGTCGTCCCCGAGCAGACGCTTGCGGTACGGCGGCTCCAGCCCCGCCTTCGCCACGATCTCCTGGATGTCCTCCTTGCCCTTGGCGAGGTCGTCGAAGGGCCAGTAGCCGACGAGGCCTGGCTCGGCCTTGGGGTCGGCGATGGCCTGTGGCTTGTCGGCGTGGGCCTTGATGGTGGCGGCGGGGAGGACGCGGTTGTAGAGGCGGACGTCGTCGATGAGGCCGCCGAAGGCGATGTAGCGGTCCTGGCGGCGGCCGATGGCGAAGGGCTGTCTGCCAGCCACGCGCTTCTTGCCGATGGTCTCCGAAGCGATCTCGCGGCCGTCGAGGTAGACCTTGAGGTCCTTGCCGTCGTAGGTCATCGCGACGTGGTGCCAGGTGTCGGGCTTCAGGAGGCCCTTAGGGCTCCAGGCGTGGTGCTCGTTGTTGCGGCCGCCGCCGATGTTGAGGTAGGCGCCGACCGAGCTGCCGGCGATCATCAGGGCGTAGTGGCCCTGGGCCCACTCGTTGGCGTTCTTGCTCGCGATCCAGCGGCGATCATCCTTGCCGGTTGGGAGCTGGCTCAGCCGAATCCAGGCCTCGAGGGTGAGCTGCTCGGGCTCGAGGGCGGGCTTGTGGGGCGCTTCCATGGAGCCCCGAAGCGCGCTGCCGATCTTGCCGGGGGCGGGGGTGGGGGCATCGCCCCCGAAGTGATTGTCCTTCCAGGTGTGCCACTCGGGGCGGTTCTGGTTGTGGCGGACGGCCTGGTGTGCGGTGGCGTAGATGACGTTGCGCTCGAAGAGGAAGCCCTTGGAGCCCTCGTCGATGAACATGCCGTTGTTGGGGGCGGCCTGGTTGAAGCGGCTGCGGCGCACGTCGTGGATGTGGTTGCCTCGGATGACGGTGCCGGGCTGGAAGCCGAGGGTGTAGATGCCGCCGCCGTCGCCGAGGTTCTTCATCACGTCGAAGATGTGGTTCCAGGCGATGAGGTTCTCTTTGCACGGTGTGGGCTGGGGGTTCCACTGCCAGCCCACCGAGATGCCGGTGTAAGGGGTGTCGTGGACGCGGTTGTGGACGATGGCGGCGCGCTGGGCGAAGCCGACCCAGATGCCGACGGCGCCGTGATACTCGACGCCGGTGGCGTGGACGTGGTTGTTGGCGACGCGGCAGTCCTTGGGCACGAGGTCCTCGGTTTTCGGGCCGCCGAGCATCACGCCGTTGGCGCTGATGTCGAAGATGTGGTTGCCCTCGAGGACGCACTTGACGCACCCATCCACGAGCTCGATGCCGCCGGTGCCGAGGTGGCCGATGGCCCCGTCGCGGAACGAGCAGCCCTCGGCGTAGTCGCAGCGGATGGCGCAGGGGATGCGGTCCCACACGCGGGCCTCGCCCTGGCCGCGGACGTGGTGGCAGGCCTGGACGCCGAAGTAGCCGACGTCGGGGATCTGCCAGTCGGTGTGGGCGAAGGTGATGCCGAGGAAGTGGAGATTGCGGACGGGCTTCTCCGCCGTGCCCTTGACCTCGACGAGGCGGGTGAGCGCGGGGGCGATGACGTGGGCCTTCACCATGTCCTCGCCTGGCAGGGGCCAGTAGCTGAGGGTGCCCGTCTTGCGGTCGAGGTACCACTCGCCGGGCTGATCGAGGAAATCGGGGCTGTTCTCCAGATAGGCCCACCGTCCCTTGCGTGGCTGGTTCCAGGGGATGGTCTTGCGGTGGGGAGGCGCCATCACGAGCGTGCCGGTCTTGGGATCCACGCTCTCGACGCGCTTGCGGTTGATCGCCCAGTTCCCGTCGATGAGCACCTCGATGCCCGATGCGTTCCGCCACGCCTTGACGACACCGGGGGCGAGCTTGATGGTGAAGGTCCTCAGGTCCTTGCTCAGGCTCGCGCCCTGAAGCTGGACGCGCGGCGTCTCGGCATCGGCGTTGGGGAAGCGGGCGCGGACGGCTCGGCGGCCGTTGACCCACAGGTTGCGGAATGTCCACTTCCCTGCCTTCACGTCGGGCAGGGTCGTGGTCCACACGCTGCCTTCTGCCTTCCTCCAGCCTCGGACAGCGCGTCCGCCGCTGATGACGGGCGTCTCGCCTGGCGCGGCGGCGTAGGTGATCGCGTGCTGCTCGGTGCCGGAGTCCTCGGTGCCGAAGACCAGCGGCGCGGCCAGCGCGTAGGTGCCACCGTGGATGAGGACGGTGACGTCGGCCTGCAACCCTGCCTTGATGCGCTCGCGGACGGCGTCGCGGGCGCGGGCCACGGTGGCGAAGGGCTTGTCCTTCGTCCCTGGATTCGTGTCCTTGCCGCCGGTGGCGACGTGGAAGTGGGCGTTCTGGGCGAACGCGCACGCCCAGACGGTGAGGATGAGCCCTGCGACGATGGCCTTCATGGCCGCGATCTCCTTCAAGGGGGTGAAGCCGGCCCGCTGGCGCCGGCTACCTGGTCTTCGGTTTCTGAGTCGCCTGGGCTTCCTCCTCTTCCCTCTTGAGTTCGTCGGGGTTCTTGTGCCAGTAGCGCTGCACGGTGGTGACCTCGCCGAGTGGCTTGCCGGCCGCGTCGAAGATGCGCGCCTTTACCCGGACGACGTCGCCTCTGGCTTGGTATCGCTTCGTGCGGTGGTTGAAGAAGAGCTTTTCGAGGTGGGTGTCGTCCTTGGTCAGGGTGAAGGGTTTCTTGTAGCTCGGGGAGGCCGTCGTGGGCTCGGTGCCGTCGATGGTGTAGTGGATGGTGCCGATGGGCGGGCACGACATCTCGACCGTGACGGGGTGCCAGAAGTAGTAGAAGCCGCCACGCTCCTTTCCCGAGAGCCCCCGGGTGCGGACGTCGATGATGCCGAGGACGCGGTCGAGGAGCGCGTCGGTCGCCCGAGCGCGCTGGGCGAAGTCGGCATAGGCCCTGCCCGCGTCTGGGTTCCAGATCCGCTCGGCCATGGCGTGGATCCGCTCGCGGGTGCTGGGCAGCTCGATGTCGGCGCGCTGCTCCCAGGCGCACATTTGCGCGCCGAGGACCGGATCGGTCCGCTCGAGCTGGATGTGGCAGCGCTTGTTGCGGTGGTGCTCCCAGAGCCACAGGTTCCAGCTCTCGTAGATGTACTGCGCCGGCCACTTCCGCGCGTTGACCACGTAGAGCGGCTTCCACGCCGTGTTGATCACGGTGTAGCCGCGACGCACGAGCTTGTCGGCCGGGTTGTAGGCCGACTCGAAGGGCATGACCACGATGTCGGTGGGGATCTTGGCGCCGCCGCCGCCGTCGCCGTGGAAGCCCTCCCAGCAGATCGTCTGCTTGCCGTGCCTCTTGACGATCTGATTCACGCGCGCGATGTAGTAGTTGTAGAGGCCGCGGGGGCCGGTCAGGCCGTGCCTGGCCATGAAGGCCCGCTCCTCCTCGGACTTGCCCACGCCGCCGAGCGAGCACTCGTCGGCGCCGATGTGCACATAGGGCGAGGAGGCGAAGACCTCGCAGATCTCGCCGATCAGGGTGTCGAGCCCCTCATAGGTCCTCTCGCTGCCCATATCCAGGCACGAGGTGCCCTCGCGCCCCCACAGCTTGCGCAGGGCGCCCGCGTGGTGGCCCGGACCCTCGAGCTCAGGCACCAGGGTCACCCCCCGCTCGTCCGCGTACCGCACCAGGCCGGTCAACTCCTCGAGCGTGTAGGTGCGGCGCTGGCCCTTGTAGGAGGACTGGAGTTCGGGGAAGGCCTTGGAGGGGAAGGTGACGGACTGCTGGTCGTTGAGGTGCAACTGCATGTAGTTGATCTTGTAGAGGCGGCACATCTCGATGAGCGGACGGAGCGTCTCGACGGGGTGCCACTTGCGGGCCACGTCGATCAGCAGGCCGCGGTAGCGGGCCACCGGCTTGTCGTCCACCGTCATCCTCGGCACGCGGACCTCCCCGTCGGCGGCGTCGAGGGCCTGGAGCAGGGTGACAGTGCCCCAGGCCACGGCACGGTAGTTGCCTCCGCGGACGATGGCCCGGTCATCCACCGTCAGCGTGTACTGCTCTCCCTTGAGCTCGGGCGCCAGATCCAGGACGATATCGCCCGCCCGCGGCGGCCCCTCCGCCACGCCGAGGCGCACGGCGCTGAGCAAGTAGATCTCGTCGCGAAGCACCTTCGCCAGGGCCTCCAGGCCCGACCCGGCTGCGACGATGCGGCACTCCGCCGTCAGCGCCAGGGCCCCACTCGCTCGTTTGACGGCCCTCGGCCAGGGCACGAGGCTCGGCGGGCCCTCCTGCGCGCCAGCGGAGCGGGCACGCAACACGACGCTGGCCGCGGCGAACAGGAGTAGGACGCAGATGGTTGCTCTGGCGTTGGGCATGAGGGACCATTCCTTTCCCAGGTTCGTGGTGCGCGAGAGGGCTGCTGCCATTGTACGGCCCGCCAGGCTTCATTCAAGCGCGGCTCGCGGCCCCAGATCGGGGTGACCCCCAGAGCGCGAGCGCCGCTCTGGCAGCGACGCTCGCCGTTGCCTCTGGAGGGATTGCCCCGTCGGGTCCCGAAAGAACCCCAGATTCTCGGTGGCGCTTGCCCCTTTGGACGTTGGGTGGCGCATCCGAGCATGTTGACGTGCCGCAACATGGAATCGCCCCGCCTTGCCCCGTACCGCAGTAAGTTTATGATAGACACAGTTTTGTGACCAACTCTGGCATGTTGCGATTCGTCAACTCGGTTCTCCGGTGATTTCCCTATCTCCCTATCTGAAAAAGGGTTAGCATGTTGACGATTGGCAACATCCCCATTCTCGCACAGTCCGGGGTGATCGGGCGGCGAGCGCGGCGGCGGCCTTTCACAACTCACGCGATAACCGACACATACGCCGACCTGTTCCAGGTAGAGCCCCCAATCCCCTGGAATGACTGCTCGGCGAACAGCGGGATAGAGACGCAAAGCGAGGGGGATCAGAGCGCGTCCACAGCCTGAAGATTCTCAAGCGTAACCCCCTGGCGTCGCCGAGGTTGCGCACAATTTGCTGCGAAGGAAGGCTTCGGCACGGCTTTTGCTGCGCTTTACACACGAGGTGACTGCGCGAGCGGCCGACAAGCTTTGGTCGCTAGCAACGGGACCAGGTCGCGCTGCGAGCGGGGAGTCTAACCCAAGCCGGAAGGAGACGGATAATGAACAGGATTGCAATAGTGCTGGTGGCGGCGCTGGCGCTCAGCGCCGGGGCGCAATTCGCCGGAGCGACGGTGTATGTTGAGGAGTTGTTTGACGGCCCTGGCTACACCGATGGCGCATGCCTCCAGGGCCTTAACGGCGGCAAGGGGTGGGACGA
>CAZDNN010000104.1:0-14196 GCA_964506385.1 uncultured Planctomycetota bacterium | reverse complement strand
GCGTAGCCCTTCTCGGGCGGGAGCCCGAACTGGTCGCAGAACTTCGCGAGGTTCGGCGGCTGGACGTCGCAGGCGGCGACGAGCGTGCCGCGCCGGGACGTCAGCCACCCGCTCATGTGATACCGCGAGATGCCGCCCGTGCCGATCACGCCTACGCGGACCTTCTTCGCCATCCGTGTGCCGCCTTCGTCGCCAGAGGAGTACGGTCACGCGACACGGCGCCGCGCGTCGTGCCGATCAATAGCGGATGGGGAAGGGCGATGCAAGTGTCTTCTGGAGGGACGCGCGGCGGGTCACCGCGCGCGATCGAGGTTCGTGATCTTCCTGATGCGGCGGGTGTGGCGGCCGCCGTCGAAGGGGATGCGGAGGAACTGGCGGACGAGGTCCTGGACCTGCCGGTCGTCAAGCACGCGGGCGCCCATGCACAGGACGTTGGCGTCGTTGTGGCGGCGGGCCATCTCGCAGGTGAGATCGCTGTGGACGCAGGCGGCGCGGACGCCTCGGACCTTGTTGGCGGTGATGGACATGCCGATGCCCGTGCCACAGATGAGCACGCCGACGTCGGCCTGTTTGCGGGAGACCCGCTGGGCCACCTCAAAGGCATAGTCGGGGTAGTCGCAAGAGGCCTCGCTGTGGGTGCCTACGTCGTCCACCTCGACGCCAAGCTCCCGCAGGGCCTCGATAGCCCGTTGCTTGGCCTTGTATCCCGCGTGGTCAGAGCCGATGGCGACCTTCATCCAGTGTGCCCCTTCACAGTTCCAGGGGGCGCGGCGCCGGCCGCGCAGGCCGGGCTAGGTGTCCCGGAGCACCACCGCTGGGTCCTGCTGCGCGGCCAGCAGCGCCGGGATCCAGCTCGCCAGGCAGGCGAGCAGCGGCGCCAGGACTAGCACGGCGACGAGCAGAGCCGGGTCGAAGAGCACCTGGGAGCTGACCTCGCCCGGCGCGCGTCCCCACAGCCAGCCGACGGCGAGGCCGGCCCCGTAGCCGAGGAACGCGCCGACGAGCCCGAACAGCAGGGCCTTGGCCAGGAAGATGAGGAAGACCCGCCGCGCGCCGACGCCGATGGCGCGGAGGATCCCGATCTCGGGGCGGCGATCCCGCACGTTGGCGAAGGCCAGGACGCCGATCCAGACGATCGAGCCCAGCGTGACCAGTGGGATGAGCCAGGAGGCGAAGCGGGTCATGGCGGTCCGTGTCGCCGTCGCCGCCGCCGCCGCCGCATCGCGCGCCTTCGCACGGGCCATGGCCTTTGTGGCGAACTCGACGACCTGGGTGTCGGGCAGGATGCGCTGGATCTCGTTGCGGATGGTCAGGAGGTCGGTGCCCTCGCAGTGGCACTTGAGCGCCAGGATCTCGTTGATCTGTCCCTCCCTGCCGAGCAGGGCCTGCGCCTCCTCCAGGTTGAGCCAGATCGTGATGTCGTCCTTCGTGCCGCGCTCGGGGTAGCACTTGTGGGCCTTGAACTGCTTGCCGTGCAGGGTCAGCGTGTCGCCCTCGGCGATGCCGAGGCTCTTGTGGAGCTGGTAGCCGAGGATCACGGTGCCGGGCGGGACGGGGTAGATGATGGGCTGCTTCGGCGCGCGGTGCATGAGGGGCACCTCGCCACGGACGCCGACGAGGATGACCACGCGGTTCCCCTGCTCCGGCCATTCGGTCTTCTGCCGCAGGCTGGGGAGCAGGTGGCGGACGGTCATGATGCGCGACTCCGCGAGGGTGCGGGCGTAGTCCTCAGGCATGAACCTCGAGGCGTAGTCGGTGGCGTACAGGTCGGCGAGGTTCTGGCCCTTGGGCAGGATGCGCACGTTGAAGCCGAGCTTCTTCATCTCGCGGCGCATCGCGTCGTTGAGCTCGGCCATCTGCTGTCGGGAGCGCGCGTCGTGGGCGCGGAGCAGGCACAACTCGCCCACCAGGCAGCCGACTGCCACCAGAACGGAGATCACGCCAAGGGCGAAGTTGAGCTTGCGGTAGAGAATCTCGCGCGTGACCAGTCGCCAGAAGGTCATATCAGCCTCGCTTCCCCCTCACCATGACCAAGGCCACCGCCCCGAGCAGGACGATGCCGGCCCCCACGGCGATGGCCACGTTGCGCACCAGCGTCGGCGGGACGCTGCCCTCGGCCGCTCCGATGGCGGTGCCCGGCAGGGCCGTGCCGGGCAGGGGGCTGGCCGCGGTGCTCGTGGCAGGGGCCGCGAGTGCGAAAGCAGGCAGCTCGGCCAACTCGGGCACGCTGGTCGTCTCGCCCATCAGGATGGAATCCCAGTCCACGATCATCAGCATGTCGGTCCCCGGGCACATGGCCTTGATCTGGCAGGCGCACGGGCCGCAGAGGAACAGGCAGGCCTCCTGGATGTTCTCGTCGTTGATCCCCGGCCCAACCAGTGCCCAGAGGGCCCGGCCGCGGCCGAAGAAGGCAAAGGCCATCGGATCCTTGAGCTCCGCCAGGTCCTCCTCGGTGTGCAGGAGCATCTGGATGAACAGGCGCTCGGCCTCCGTCTTGCGGGAGACCCGGAGCGTCGAGAAGGCGATCTTGAGCGGCAGGTCCTCCTCGCCCACGGCCAGGCGGTCGGCGGGGTCATCGGTGAGCTCGGGAAGTTGGAGCGCCTTCTCCATCTTGGCCAGCTCCGTCTTGAGCAGGGCGGCAGCGGCGTCATCTTTCTTCTTGTCACCGCTCTCCAGGAGCAGCCAAACGGAGGTCTCGCCTGCGGCCAGGCGCTTGGCGATCTCGCGGCGGGCCGGCGAGCCCACCAGTGCCTTGAGGGCCTTCCCCTCGAAGGGGCCTGTCCACGCAGGTATCGGGATTCGTGCAGTGCGTGGATAGAGCACGACCATCCAGGGCAGGGACTCCGGCTCCGGCAGATCGGGGAGCACCTTCTTGAGCCTCGCGGCCTGCTCGGGGTCCGACCGATCGACGGCCTGAGCGACGACGCTCGGGAAGTCCCCGCCCGCCTCGACGGACTTCTCAAGCCACGCGAGCAGGGCCTGGTGC
This sequence comes from uncultured Planctomycetota bacterium, assembly GCA_964506385.1. Taxonomy (GTDB): domain Bacteria; phylum Planctomycetota; class PUPC01; order DSUN01; family DSUN01; genus CAZDNN01. Next base: position 11,210 of record CAZDNN010000104.1, on the reverse strand, counting down.
TCCGCGCTCAGTGGCTTCTCGTGGATGATGAGCACATGGTAGGCGTCGGGTGGCCAGCGTTCCAGCGCGTAGCGGAACACGGGCACCGAGCAGGCAAGCACGATGGGCGCGAGCACGGCAAGCCACGTCGCTGCCGCACAGGCGGCGAGCGCTCGCTTAAGCAGTCGGACCATGCGAAGTCCCTCATCTGTAGTCCCGTCCCTGACTCCCTATTCTACCGGATTTCCGCCGCAACGAAAACCGAATGCGCGAGCGCAGAGCCGCAGCGTGCTGGCTCAGAGCGTTTCGAGATGGTAGCGGATGCAGGCGTCGAGCTTGTCGGCGCAGGCGGCGAAGGTCTCGACGGGCGCGCCGACGGGGTCCGCGATGTCGCGGCCGTCGGGGTCGAGCATGCGGATCTTCGAGGCGGCCTCGGGCAGGATCTGGCGGATGGACTCGCCGTGATGGCGCGACATCACGAAGATGACGTCGGCGTCCTCGATCATGCCTGGGGTGAGGGCTCTGGACTGGTGGTCGACCAGGTCGAGGCCACGGCGGCGCATGGCCTCGACGGCCTGCTCGCTGGCACCGAAGTTCCACCCTGCTGCGGTGCCGGCCGACAGCACGCAGTAGCCGCGCTCGGGCAGCTCGTCGATGGCGCAGCCGAGCCTCTCGGCGAGGGCCTGCTTGCAGAGCATCTCGGCCATGGGCGAGCGGCAACTGTTGGCCGTGCAGACGAAGATGATGGTGGTGCCGAGGGTACGGTGGATCATGTCGGCGGTGACGGAGCCCTGGCGGAGGATCTCCCAGCCGTCGTTGGTGACGCGGAGGACCGTGGAGGCCTCCTTAAGGGTGGTCGGGCCACCGTCGAGGATGAGGTCGAGGTCGTCGCCGAGCGCGTCGGCCACCTCCTGTGCGGCCTTGGCGGGCCTGTCACCCGAGCGGTTGGCGCTGGGGGCGACCACGGGCACGGGAGTCCGCCGCAGCAGCTCGAGGGCGATCTGGTTCGATGGCATCCGTACGCCTACCCCGCGGCCATCAGCGGTGGGGAACACGATGGTGAGGGGACCCGGCCAGTAGCGCCGGACGAGCTTCTCGGCGATGGGGGGGATGTGGCCTACGTGGCGCTCGAGGTCCTCGGTGCGTCCGATGTGGATGCTGAAGGGTTTGTCGGGCGCCCGCCGCTTGACCGCGACGAGCCGGGCCATGGCCTCGGGATCGTCGGCGTTGCAGCCGATGCCGTAGACCGTCTCGGTGGGGAACGCCACGAGGCATCCCTCGGCCAGCATCCGCGCCGCCTCGTCGATGTGGCGCAGCCCGTCGTCACTCAGGCCGGCCCGCTCGATCCGTGCTGCCATGCATCACCTCGTCATAGACCCTGAGGGTTCCCTCGACCATCGCGTCTGCGCTGAAGTGCTCCTCGACCCGCCGTCGCCCCGCCTCGGCGAGCCGGCGCCCGAGCTCGGGGTCCCGCAGCAGCCGCACGACGGCATCCGCCAGCGGCTCCGGCTCCTTCGGCGGCACCAGGAGCCCCGTCTCCTCGTGGAGGACGATCTCCGGGAGGCCGCCGGCCCGCGACGCCACCACCGGCTTGCGCATCGCCAGCGCATCGAGCACCGACGTACAGAGGCCCTCGAGGTGGGACGACATGACGAAAACGTCGAAGAACGCCAGCCACTGGGCCACGTCGGCGCGGAAGCCGGTGAACGTCACGGCGTGCCCGATCCCAAGGTCGGCGGCCTGCTGCTCGAGGGCGGGCCGCAACTCGCCTTCGCCGAGGATGAACAGCCGCGCCTTGGGCTCTGCTGCGAGGACGCGGGGCATGGCCGCCAGCAGGTAGCGCTGGCCTTTGTGGTCCGCCATGGCCGCGACGTTACCGATGATCGGCGCGTCGGGCGCGACGCCGAACTCCTCGCGGAAGTGACCGGGCTCGACGCCCTCGAAGCGGCTCAGGTCGATGCCGCTGTGGACCACCGCGATCCGGCAGGGCTCGACCCCGCCTTCGAGCAGCACGCGGCGGATGGCGTCGGAGATCGCGATGAAGCGGTCCACCCCGTGATGGTACTTGAGCGCGCTCACCAGGTTGTTGGCCACGCCGAAATCGACGCGCCGCGACACGATGGTCCTCCCGCGTGCCGCCAGGCGAGCGGCCATGGAGCCGAGGGTGTGGGCGTGTGAGGTGTGCATGTGGATGATGTCGAAGCCGCCGCGGCGGATGAGCCGGCGCAGAGCCCACACGGCCACGAAGTCGGCCTCGCCCCGCATCCTGACCTCGGCGACCGCGAGTCCTGCGGCGGCGGCACGCTCGGCGAGCGGGGAGCCCGGCTGACAGGCGACGGTGACCTCGTGGCCCCGTCTCGCGAGGCCCGTGGCCAGGTAGAGCACCTGCTGCTCGCCGCCGCGCCACGTACGCTCGCCGTCGATGTGGAGTGTGCTGTAGGCCATTGGCTCGCCATTGTAGCGCCGGGACGCCGTGACACAAGGCGAATCGTCTTGGGACGAGGTGGTGTGGGCAGGTCTTGACCGCTCAGAGGCGGATGCCGATGGCCTTGTGGACGCAGTCGGCGAAGGTCCGGTAGGTGGTGTCGCCGCTGAAGCGCTCGGCGGCGGCCAGCGCCCTGGCGGAGCGCTCGGCGTAGAATGCTGGGTTGTCGAGTCGGCGGAGTGCCTCGACCCACTGGTCGATGTCGAAGATGTCCTCGACAAGGCCCTCGGGGTCGCCGACGGCCTCGGGGATGCCGCCGCGGGCGCTCGCAACGCTGGGCACGCCGCCGGCGGCTGCTTCGGGGAAAACGCGGCCGAAAGGCTCCGGCCAGATGGACGGGCCGAGGAGGACCCGCGCCCGCGCGTAGACGGCGCGCATGTCGCTGATCCAGCCGAGACACTCGGCGTTGGGCAGCCTGCTGAGCCGCAGGCGCGCGTGGCGGCTGGGCCGGCCCGCCACCAGGAACCGGCGCTGCGGCATCCGCTTCGCCACGTCGCAGAAGATCGGGAAGCCCTTGACGTACTGGGGCTTGATGAACAGGATGGCCCCCCGCTCGGCGGGGTCGCCCTCGGCTCGGTAGTCCTCGAGCTCGATGCCAGGGTAGACGACCTCGGAGTCGAGGTCGTAGAAGCGGCGGATGACCTGCTGGACGTAGCCGCTGCACGCGATGATCAGGTCGGCCCGCCGCATGGCCTCCTCGTACTGCTCCATCGCCTGGCGCGTCGTGCCGTAGCGGATCCGCTCGCGCAGCGACAGGCACTGCTCGCACCGCTTGTCGCAGTCGCTCAGGGCATCGTGGAAGCGGAACTGGGTGGGACAGAACATCCCGTAGGCAAGGACGTAGACGACCGATGGGATGCCGCGCTCCCGTGCGACAGACACGCTGCTGTAGAGCAGGCGGTTCTGTGTCATCAAGAGATCGGTGGGATGGGTGGAGAGGAACCGCTCGAGGACCGGCCGCCAGGCGCGGTTCCAGCGCAGGGTGTCGCGGCCGCGGTTGCGGACGAGCCGGGAGGTGGGGAGCGTGCGGGTGTGGATGGTGACGCCCTTGTCCTCGTACTGGCGTTCGTCGCTGCTGACCTGAAGGACGTGCACGGTGTGGCCGTGCGCGACGAGGTGCTCCGCGATGGCGCGGGCGCACATCTCGGCGCCGCCCGTGCCGTGATCGTAGTTGTCCAGCGAGAAGGTGACGTTCATCGCTGCCCCTGCCGCACGATGTCTTCGTAGAAGGCCCCGACTGTCTCGGCCTGTCGGGCGAGGGACAGCTCCTCGCGGGCGTACGCGCGCGCGGCGCTGCCCATGGCCTCGCGGCGTGCCGGGTCGCGGGCCAAAGCGACCATGACCTCGGCGAGGGTGGCCGGCGTGTCATCGATCACGAGGCCCCGCTCGCCGTCGGCTACCAGCTCCGGCAGCATGCCGCGCCGCGCCGCCACCACAGGCACGCCCATCGCCATCGCTTCCCGCACGGCGCGGCAGGAGCCGTCCGTGCCGGGCACGAGGAAGACCTTGAGGTCCAGCGACGCCAGGGCCCGCACGTAGTCGTCGCCGGTCCGGTAGCCGGGGAAGAGAATGGTGTCGGCAAGGCCCATGCGCTGGACAGGGTCGACGGCGATGGGCTTCATGTTGGTGCCGCGGCCGATGATGAGGACCTTGAGCCCCGGGATCTGGTGGCGGGCACGATCTACGGCTTCGAGAAAGACGTCGAACCGCCGGCGCCACTGGATGCGCGCCACCATGCCGACGACGAAGGCGTCGGGCGCGATGCCGAGCTGGGGCCGCAGGTCCCCCAGGCCGCGGTCGGGGTCGAACCGTTCGAGGTCGATGGCGGTGTGAACCACGCGGATGCGCTCGGGCGGGAAGCGCAGGCGCTCGGCCGCGCGGTCCCGCGCGCGGTCGGAAACCACGATCAAGCCGTCCGTGAACTCATTGAGGAGGCGGCGTTCCCAGTAGCCGCGCGGGCCGTCGCCTGCGTAGCAGGATCGGACAATGAAGGGCCGCTGGCGCATGCGCCGTGCCGCGAGAGCGCCGACGATGTGGGCGTTGCGCAGGTGGCAGTGGAGGAGCTGGTAGCCGTCGGCCTCGACCCAGCCGCGGACGGTGCGGCCGTCTGGGTAGTTGTGGAAGGGGTTGATGTGCTTGTAGAGCGTGAGGCCCCGGCGGAGCGTTAGCCCCCGGGCCTCGGCGTGCTCGCGAAGCGACGGGGTGCAGCCTCCCGGAGCCTCACCGCATGCGAAGGTGACGTCGTGGCCCCGTCGCTGGAGCGCGACGCAGAGATTGGCGGCGGGCTCCGCCGGCCCGGTCCACCGCCAGTTGCTGAACAGATGGAGCAGCTTCATACGATCGACGTACCCCTGCGCGGGACGGTCACTCCTGGATGCCTTCGGGCGCGGGCCGGGGGCGGCGGGCCTCGACGTTGCTTCGTGCCGCGCGCTGGCGGGAGCGGCGGCGGGTGCCGCGCATCACGAGGCGGGGGAAGCTCCCGCGGGTCAGCGCCACGTCGGCGCCTGCGTAGGCGAGGAGCACACGCATGCGGTCGGTCGCGGTGACACCAGGCGGCGCGTCGCTGAGTTGGCTGAGGTTCTTCCGACGCCGCCGGGGTGTGAGCCACTTGTAGAAGGTCACGCTCTCCAGATCGAGCAGGTAGAACCGCCAGCCCTCGGGCCGCTCGGCCGTCAGGAAGTTCTTTGGCGACCAGTCGTTGTGGTAGATCGCGGCATCGTGGATCCGCCGCAGCCAGCGGCCGAGCTGCACGAGCATCTGCCGCTTGGCGGCGAGCTCCTCGCGGGACATGAGGCCGGCAAACCTGTCTGTCAGCAGCCGGTCGAGCGCCACCCCGTCCTCGATGCGTCGGGTGATCAGGAACTGCGAGCTTCCGCGCTCGACGTGGGCCAGGGGCTCCGGCGTGGCGATGCCGCAGGCTGCCAGGCGCTGCGCGGCGCGCCACGCCAGCCCGGCGCGGGTGCCGCGGAGAAACACCTTCGCTCGGTCCACGAGCCCCCGCGGCAGGTACTCCTTCACCACGAGAGCTGCCCCGCCCACACACACGGCGGTGACTCGCGTACGCCGGCCGCGCTTGAGGACACCTTTGCCGTCGGCAAGTGCGCGATCGTGACCGGCGAAGACGCTGGCCAGCGCCTGCGGTGACATCCCTGTGCCGTCCACGATCCGTAAGTCGCGGTCGTGCGCAGGTGGCGCGCTCTCCTGCGCGGCGCTGCGGGGTTCTTGTCTGGACATGCTCGTCCCGTGGGTCGGGTGCCGGGGCCTCCGCACAGACGCCGCCAGATATGGATTATAGCCGTGCTCGGAGGGCGAGTCAAAGCGCGCGGTGCGTCAGTAACAGCCTGCCGTGCCGGAGGGATTCAGCCTGCTCAGGGGCGGAAAGTCAAGGTGGTCGTGGCTTCCGATCGAACCGGTCATGTGCTAGACTCTCCCTGGAGACCGATACTGATGCAACCCCTTGTCCAGTGGAGAGACGACGATGCGGACCCGCAAGGTCATGGCCCTGATCGGGGCGGCTGTGGCGACGGCGGCGGTCTTCTTCTTTGCTGGCCGGCTCACCCGGGGCGCAGGCGGCTGGGAACGGCAGCATGTCAATAAGTCTGGCGATAGCAAGGAGTTCTGCAACTCGTTCCTGGGCCTGACTGTGCGTGCGCCAGAGGGCCACGACTGGGAGCTGGTGTGGGAGCCGGCCCAGTTCAACCTTGCTCCAGTCGGGGTGAACAAGGTGCTGGAAGTCAACCGCACGACGGGGTCGGGCGGTGGCACAGGGCATGTTGCGCGGATGGACGTGTTCGTCGAGCCAATCGGGGGCAGTGGGTCGGTGCCGGAAGTGCTGGAGCGGCTGGAGTTTCGGGGCAAGCGGCCTGGGTTCAGAATCGTGGCCGAAGAAGCGACGACGATTGGGGGCAGGGCGGGGGCGGTGCGCGTGGCCGAATGGGCGGTGAGGCGCAGGAAGTACCGTTCGGTCAACTACTATGCCGAGCACCGGGGGCGACTCTACGCGTTCATCGGGGTGTGTGAGGCCAGGGGATTCGATCGTCTGCGACCGACGTTCGACGGCATCGTCTCGGCGGCGCGGCTCGATTAGCGATCACCTTCCTCCTGACCACGTGGGTGCCAAGTCTGGCAGTCTGGAGCGAATCCCGTGCGCACGGACAGGCCGGCCAGGCCCCGCGCCAGGGTAGGACGGCCCCCCGACACGGGTCCACCGAGGGAGAGCCGTCACGATGGGGCGGCCAGGACGCCGGGGGTGGCGCATTCTTAAGTCATCATCAGCTCAGTGCTTACGGTGCTCATTGTCGAATCAGGAATGCCTGCGCAGGCTTCTGGCACAGCGATTGCGATAGGGACAGGCGCTGCTGGGAGGTCTGGCAGGAATCGGCCCTGAAGGGCTGCATCGAAGAGAGGAGGCGAGCCATGGCGTGGTTCCTGATGAAGCACAAGCGGCGCGGGATGAGCATGGTGGAGGTGATGGCGGTGGTGGGTGTCATCGCCATTCTCCTGGCCATGGGGTTCATGGTACTGCGGAGCATGCGCCTGGCGGCTCGGGTGGCCGTGGCCGAAACCAGGCTCAAGCAGGTCGCCACGGGCCTCGAGCTCTACTTCAAGGAGTACGGCACGTACCCGCCGCAGGGTAGCGACCTGGTGGCAGAGCTTGCACCCTTCGTGGAGAACCCCACGGTCTTCAACAACCCGCTGCTGGAGGAGGAGACGCCTGGCGAGACCATCAATGTCCTCTACAATCAGCCGACGGTGGACGAGATCGACAGCCCCGACAACTACGTGACCGCCATGATGGCCGACAACGGCCGGACGCTCGTCGTGCTCAAGACGGGCAACAAGGTGGTCCGGCGCGACGACCTGCGGTTCAGCCCCGACGACCCGAGCGTGATCGTGGACGTGCTGGACCCGACGCCCCCGCCCCCAGAGCCGCCGGCCGACGATGGCGAAGACGGCGGTGAGGAGCCCGACGGGGGCTTCGATGTGGACGACGACGGCGACGTGACGACCCGGATGTGCTCGGACGTGACGATCGACTGCATCGGCTCGCAGTTCGGCTACGCCGACGGCACCTTCGTGGATATCGTCGTCGAGGCCAACCTCGAGAACGGCTGGATGTCGCTCTACAACGGGCAGCCCGTCCACGGTGGCGAGTCCTTCTCGCAACAGAGCGTCCCGGCGGGGACGAACGTCGTGGTCAAGGGCGAGATCGCCGGCGCCTACGAGCGCTGGCTGTGGTCCTACTACGGCTACCCGCTCTCCTACACGTCCAACGGGTCGTGCGGCCAGGTCCTGACGCTCGTCACCGGCGACACCCCCGTGTGCTTCGAGCCAGGGTTCCCCTGCCAGGCCGCCGTCGGCGACCTGCTCGAGCCCTACGTGGACCCCCAGACCCACGTGGTCGTGATCGAGGACAACGAGGCCCTGTACCTGTGGGACTTCAACCCCCTCTACACTAACTACGGCATCGACTACCAGGACCTCATCATCCTCGCCACGGCCGTGGCCACAGAGCAGTCCGAGTGCGAGGACGCCGAGCCGGAGTCCGAGCCTGACCCGCAGCCATCGGGCGTGACCGTTGCCGGCGCCATCAACATCAACCCGAACAACAGGGACAACTTCGAGTTCGAGCTCGAGAAGCCCGACGGCTCCACCATCACCCGCGACGACCTGCACGGCTCGCGGGCAACACTCACCTACGAGGGCCCGGCCGTAAGCGTCCGCGTCCGCCCCAAGGGCAACGGCAACCAGAACGGCCTGACCGTGGACGGCCAGGGCGTGCGCCTGCGGAACGGCACGACCTACACCATCACGTCTGAGAACATGACGGTGAACCTGTACAACACCAAGCCCGGCAGGATGAAGTACGGGAACGCGATGGGGAAGTGGTGGATCGAGGTCAGCGCGTACAACGCCACCATCGACCCCGACCCGTCGGACTAGGAGCGTGACGACGGGCCACGGCGGCGGCCCGCGCTGCGACGGCCGCGGGCACGAGCCGAGCTCGTGCCCGCGGCCGCATCTCAGCGGGGCCTCGCCTTTCGGTCACGTGAAACAGGCTCTGAAATGCCCTGGGGCCTCGCGCTTCGTGCTTCACGCGGAAGGAACCGTGAGATGAACACGCGGATCGCTGCTATCGGAGCTGGCTTCACCGCGATTGCCGTCGCGTCGCTCATCGCTGGATGGCGGCAGCCCACGGCACCACCGAAACGCCCGTCGGCCGTCCAGATGCGCAAGAAGGCCCGACGGCCGGTGCCCCCGGTGTGCCAGACGTTCAAAGCCCCCCAGTACCGACTCACCGTGGAGAAGCCCGCCACGCGCGACTGGGCAATGGCCGACAACCCCAATGCCTTCCACGCTCCGTTCCGCCACCCTGCGAAGGTGCTCGAGATGCGGCGGGAGCCGCGCGGCGGCGACGACCGCTTCGCCATACTCGAGCTCTTCGTGTTCGACATGGACGCTGTGACCGATCCCGTCAAGGAGGTCGAGAAGCTGGAACGTGCCGGGCCGCGGGGGCGGTTCGGCCGCTACCAGGTGATCGAGGAAAGCCCCGTCACCATCGGCGGGCAGACCTTCACCCGCCGGCTCACCCTCTGGGACGCCAGCGGCACGAAGCTGGCGCGCCAGCACCGCCTCGTCCGCCAGACCAAGCTCATCAGCCTGCGGGCCGTGCGGGACGGGAAGCTCTACGTCGTCATCGGTGGCGCGCCCGCCGAGCACTACGGCGCGCTCCTCCCTGAGTTCGAGCAGGTCTTCAAGAGCCTCAAGATCGGCTGACGCCCCGAGCGGCCGTCAGGCACTGTCAGCTACGCCATCCCACACCGTCCTGCGGGGCACGGCGGCAACGCCGTGCCCCAGAGTGGTTCTGGCGCCGCCGGCGCTCCGCGCGACGGGGCGGCCCCCTTTCTTGAAGGGATCGCTACCGTGGCTGAGGCTTCACGGGGCCGTCGCGGCGCGGTGCGCAGGGAGGCGTGCGGACGATCTGGAAGTCGCAACTCGTTGCGGCGATGTCACTAGGGACGAGCCGAAGGCGACCGCGGCCGTTCCTCCGCTCTCCGACGGCACGGAAGTTGCGCTACAGAGAAGCGTTGTTTGAGAGGCCACACGCCGAAACCTGCCGCCAACGTGAGAGGAGAGTGCGATGTTGTCACTCGCGAGACGGCGCCGCAGGGGCTGGTCCTTCGTGGAGATCCTGGCCGTGACAGGAGCGATCACGATCCTCTTGTCCATGGGGATCATGGTGCATCGCAGCATGCGCATGTCGGCCAAGGTCACGGTCGCCGAGAACAGCCTGAAGCAGATCGCCACGGGGCTGGAGCTGTACTTCCAGACCTATCGCTGCTACCCGCCGCAAGGCAGCGACCTCGTCACCGAGCTCGCCCCGTTCGTCGAGAACCCTGAAGCCTTCACAAACCCCATGAGCGAGGAGGACTACCCGGGCGAGACGCTCAACGCGCTCTACGTCCAGCCCACCCTCGACGAGCTCGACAGCCCCGACCACTACGTCACCGCCATGGTCGCCTCCAACGGGAAGACCGCGATCATCCTCAAGACCGGCCACAAGGTCGAGCGACACGACAACCTCCGCTTCATCCCCGAGGACCTCAACGATGCTCTCGCGGCCATCCTCGACCCGCCCTACGGATACCGTGCCGAGTCCGAGCAGGAAGGAACCGGCCAGCCGCCAGCGGAAGACGAGGACGACGCCAACTCGCTCAGCGGCTTGATCAACCTCAACCCCAGGAACAACGACGACTACCAGTTCGTGCTCCTGGCAGGCAGCCAAGTGATCACCCGCGACGATCTCCACGCGTCCAACGGCACCCTCAACGAGACCTTCATCGACGAGCCTGTCTTGATGTGGCTCTTCCCCAAGGGCAACGGGAACCAGAACTCACTGACCGTCGGCGGACAGCAGTACAGTGTGCGAAACGGCACGCTCTACTGCATCTTTGTCAACGGCTCCGCTGAAGCCCCTGCCAGAGTGCATCTCTACAACGCCACGTGCAACGGCAACGGCGGCGGTGGCCAGCGGAACGGCAACGGGAAGGCCATGGGCCGCTGGTGGATCGAGATCAACGCGTCGGACGCCATGGTCACACCGTACGGCCAAGGGTGCTCCGGTGAGTCCCCTATCGACTACTGACTGAGGCGACGGGCCACGGCGGCGGCCCGCGATACGGCAGCACGGGGCACAGCGAAGGCTGTGCCCCGTGCATGTTCCGCCTGCTGAGGGCCTTCGGCCGCTTGGGGGGGGGATCGCAACACTTCAGTGGACTGTGGATGTCCCTTCCAGAGACCTCGCAGGGCCGCTTCAAGACGCTGTGGATGATGGCGGCCTTGATGAGGGCATAGCCGAGGGCGCCGAGCACTCCGCAGAACGCGCCAGGGCTGCGGCCTTGGGGGTCGCAGCCCTGGGCGGGTCGGTGGTCCGGGAGAGTGGGTGGCTCACCCGGTGAGGTTCGGGAGCTCGATGACGGTGCCAGCGCGCAATGAGGCGGGGTCGGCGGGCTTGGGGAGGCGGGCTCTGTTGTGTTCGTAGAGCTTCTTCCAGAGGGTGGGGTCGCGGTAGATTTTGCGTGCGATGGAGTAGAAGCTCTCGCCTTTCTTGACGGTGTAGCTCTTGCCGGCGGCTTTGGTGGCCTTGGCGGGCCGGTCGGGTGCGGCGGCGGCGAGCTTGCGTGCGATGGCGTCGCCTGTGGCGGGGGGTAGGGGGGTGCCCTTGGCGCGGACGGGCCCGGGGGCG
>CAZDNN010000103.1:8498-14350 GCA_964506385.1 uncultured Planctomycetota bacterium | reverse complement strand
CGGGCGGCCCGCGTGCCTGGGAGCTTTGATTCAGAATCGTGGCGAGCCATATAGCAGTCCGTGGCAGAAGTCCTTCGCAGACGAGTGCGAGGGATTCGGGTCGAGGTCAAGGCGCGAGATCGCAGGCGAATCGGTGGATTCGTCGAGATCTCGCAACGCGGAGATCGGCCCGAAGACCCGCACGCAGTCCGAACGGACTTCTGCCACGGGCTGCTAGGCCCGAGGCACTTGCGATGTGGCGTGCATCTTGGGCGGGCCGCGCTACGGCAGCGGTCAGGCGAACTGCGGCAGGTGCTCGGCGTGGGCGGCAAGCAAGTCGTCGGCGAGGGTGCGGGCCACGTCCAGCGAGGGGCAGGAGCCATCGGCGACGAGGGCCTGGATGAAGAGCTCGCGGGAGCCGGTGAGAGCGGCATCCACGATGGTCTCGACGGCGGCAAGTCGCGAGAGAAGGGTGGCGGCGATGCCTGAGGGCAAAGCGCCGACGTCGATGGCGTGCACACCGTCCCCGTCGGCGACGGCGGGGCACTCGACGACGGCGTCGGGCGGCAGGTTGGGGATCTGGCCGCGGTTGGGCAGGTTGGCGGAATAGGGGCGGCCGGCATCGGTCTCGACGCTGTCGAGGATGTCGATCACCTGCTCGTGCTCGCCGCCAAGGTGCGCGAAGTAGTCGGCAGGCAGCGGATCGGGGCTGAGGGCCAGCTCCCGCATCGTCGCGTAGCCGCGGTCGCCGCGCTCGACGCACTGCTCGAAGCTGAAGGCGTCCACCCCCAGCGTCTTCCCGTAGTAAGAGCCCTCGCGGAAGAGCTGCGGGAAGAACTCGCTGACGTGGCGATCGAGGACGGCGGGGAACGCGCCGTAGAGGTCGAAGAGCGACCACGAGAACGGGTTGTCGGTGCCCTCCCCTGCCCTTCGTCGCGCCAGCTCGGCGCGTGCCCGCGGCCAGGCGTCCTCGCCGCGATGACGCAGCTCGATGAACCACGTGAGGTGGTTGATGCCCGCCGCCGTGTAGTCGAGCTCGTCGAGCGGAGCGCCGATAAACCGCGCCAGATAGCGCGCCACCTCGATCACCCCGTGGCACAGGCCCACCACTTCGGCGCCCGTGGCCTTCCGGATGGCGCGGCACACCGCGGTCATCGGGTTGCTGTAGTTGAAGAGCCAGGCTTCGGGGCACAGGGCGAGCACGTCGGTGGCGATGGCGACCATGGCGGGGATCATCCGCAGCGCCCGCGACAGGCCGCCCGGCATGGCCGTGTCGCCGACAGGTTGGAAGACGCCGTACTTGCGCGGGATGAAGACGTCCTTCTCCCACGCTCTGCGTCCCCCGACGCCGACGGTGCAGATCACGGCCGTCGCCCCGGGGAGGATCTCGCGGCGGTCCGTCGAGGCCGACACGCGGACAGGCGCGCCCGCCGCCGCGACCATCTTCCTCACCAGGCCCTCGGCCACCTCGAGCGCCTCGGCGCTCACGTCCACCAGCCCCAGCTCCAGCTCCTTCCCAGTCCGAAGCACGTCGGCCACCAGCCCTCTGGTGAACGACGCGCTCCCCGCGCCGACCAGCACGTACTTCCGAGCCATGGCATCTCCCTTTCGGTGACAGGCCGCGCGATTAGAGCGACTTGCCACCGACGAGTCAACCTGCAAAGGGAAGGAGGCGACACCCCCACTGGCTCCCGGTGGCCGCCCTGGACTACGGTCCGGTCGCCCGCCGGTTAGCGGGCGGAGGATTGCGCGAGGTCAGACCGGAACTGGGGACGTGTCAGCGCTCTTCCCGCCTTGACACCGCGCTGCGCCAGCCCTAGACTCGGTGCCTGTTCCAGCGCATCTCAGCCCCCGTTTGCCAGAGGCCAAGGCGATGACGATCCGCGAGTTCCAGCAGCGCATGCGCGACCTGTATTTCGAGCACGACAGCAAGCGGGGGATGGGCGGGACCTTCATGTGGTTCATGGAGGAGGTCGGCGAGCTGAGCACGGCGCTCCGCTCCGGCACCAAGGAGGAGATCGAAGGGGAGTTCGCCGACGCCTTCGCCTGGCTCACCACCCTGGCCAACCTCGCCGAGATCGACGCTGAGGCCGCCGTCGCGAAGAAGTACGGACCCGGCTGCCCCTGCTGCCACACCGTCCCTTGCTCGTGTCCGCAGAAGCCGTAGGAGGAGAAGCGGATGGTTGGATGACTGGATGACTGGGCAGGAAGAGGGCCTGAAGCGCGAGCGCCATCCCGTCCTCCCGCGGGCCTCTTCCTGACCTCCCACCCATCCACCCATCCACTCATCCACCCCCCATGCCCCTGCCCGCCCCGACACAAGCCCCAGGATGCCTTCGCGAGGGCGCCTCCGGCCCGCGGCGATGGCTCCGAGCGGCCCGCGAGGCAGGCCTCTTCCTGGCCCTGGCCGCCGTTGTGGCCGCCCTGTGTGCGCGGGCGTACGGGTTCACGGCGCCGAACAACCTGACGAAGCTGCTGGTGGACGTGTCGCTGGTGGCGATCGCGGGGACGGGGTTGACGCTGGTCGCGGTGGGCGGCGGGCTGGACGTGTCGGTGGGGTCGATGCTGGCGCTGGCGTCGGCGTGCTCGGTGCTGGCGGTGCGGGGAGGCGCGCCTGCGGTCGCGGGCCTCGCGATCGCGGTGGGCGTCGGGCTGGCCCTCGGGGCGCTCAACGGCGCGGTGGCCGCATTCACCCGCGTGCCGTCGGTCGTGGTGACCCTCGGGGCGCTCGTGCTCTATCGGTGGCTGTTCCTGGCGCTCCTGGGCGGGGAGCCGATCGACGGGGTGCCGGCGGGGGTGCGCGCGCTGGCGGCCGCCGAGGTGCTCGGCGTGCAGGCCATCGTCTGGATCGCGATCGCCGTGGTCGCCGCGGCGGCCGCGTTCCTGCGGTGGACCGCCGCGGGCCGCCGGCTCCGCGGCGCAGGCGAGCGCCCCCGCGGGCTGTTGGTCTTCGCGTTCGCTGCGTGTGGGGTGACGGTGGGCCTGGCGGGGTTTCTCTGGGCGGGCGAGTACAACGCGGTCGAGACCTCTCTGGGCCGGGGCTTCGAGCTCCAGGTCATCGCGGCGGTGCTGCTGGGCGGCGCGGGCCTCCGCGGCGGCACGGGCTCCGTCCTCGGCACGGCCCGGGGCGCCCTGCTCGTTGGCGTGCTCTACAACGGGATGGAGCTGCTCGACGTCCCTGGCATCTGGCGGGCAGCCGTTTTCGGCACACTGCTCGCTATCGCCCTCCTCGTGAACGAATGGCTCCGATGGCTGACCCGGTGCCGGGAGGGATAGCCACCCACCGCTTCCGCGCCACTCACGCCCAGGGCGACCATCAGCGCCAGGGTGTCCTCATCGCCGTGTGTGCTGTGGGCCGGCTAGCGGCGCGGCCGATGCGGGCAGTGCATACCAACCAGTCGGCGCTAGTCGCCACGCAGGAACTCGCGACAGGGCCGATGAAAGCCCAAGCCATAGCAAACCGGTCGGTCGGCATGCTAGTGCGGTGTCAGCCGCGCGCGCAGCGCACGTCGGCGAGGGTATAGGGGCCATCGGGGATCGCAATGACGCGGGCACCGGGCTGTCTGGCGAGCAGGGAGTCGAGCGCACCCTGGAGACGGGCCTGAGGGTCCGCCGCGTCGCAGAGCATTCGGGCGGGGGTCACCGAGAGGCGGCGGAGGGTGTCGAACGGGATGCCGTCGGTCAAGACCACGAGGCCCTCGACGCCGACGCGACGGAGGACCTTGCACTGCTCCTCGAACTCCCACTGGTCCTGCTCGACGTCGTCGCGGGCGAGGATGTCGGGGACGAACTGCTCGTGGCGGCCGTCGTAGCGGAGCATCAGGCCGGCGTATTCGGGGTTGCCGATGCCCTCGCCGCACGCCGAGGCGATGAGGATCGTCCCGCCCTCCCGCACGACGGGCAGGGCGCCGACCATGCCCTTGACGGTCTGGTAGAAGGTCTTGTCGAGGGGGTAGCCGCCGCCCGAGGTCACGACGACGTCGGCCGGCTCGTCGGCCTCGACGCGGCAGAAGGCATCGACCTGCTCGACGGCCGCGGCGAAGGCCGCATCGAGGTCCCCCGCGAAGACGCCGACGATCCGCCGCTCGAGGTCGAGCGCGACGTTGAGGATGAGGTCGGCGCCGGCCAGGCGCGCGACCTCGGTGGCCTCGTGGTGGCAGGGGTTGCCTTCGAGCACGCCGCTCGCGGCGCAGGGGTCCTCGAGGAACTGCGGGCCGTGGAAGCGCTGGACCGACCGCAGGTCGGTGAGGCCGGGGAACAGGGCCTTCCGTCCGCCGGAGTAGCCGGCCATGAAGTGCGGCTCGACGAGGCCGGTCAGGATCTTGAGATCGGCCTCGACGTAGCGGCGGCTGACCCGGGGCACGGTGCCGCTGGAGGTCCGGCCGTCGAGCTCGACGACGGCCTGGGGGTCGCGGGAGTCGTGATCGACGATGGGATAGCGCCCGACGACGTCGTGGCCGAGCATCTCGAGCTTCTCGTCGGGGGTCGAGGCGCGGTGGGTGCCGGTCGCGACGAGGATCATGACGCTCTCGACGAGGCCGTCGAGCTCGGCGAGCAGGGGCGGGAGAA
The DNA here is from genome assembly GCA_964506385.1 of uncultured Planctomycetota bacterium. Lineage (GTDB taxonomy): Bacteria > Planctomycetota > PUPC01 > DSUN01 > DSUN01 > CAZDNN01. The sequence continues at coordinate 9,802 of CAZDNN010000103.1, read as the reverse complement.
TGGCGCGGTAGGGCACGGGCCGCGTGATGTCGGACACCACGATGCAGGCGCTCCGGCGCCCCGCCGCGAGCTCGCGCAAGGGAGGGGTCCCGATGGGACGGCGCAGCGCCGCGGCCACTGCGTGGCCCGGGTCGCCCACCGGCTCGACGGCGCGGCAGCGGAGCACCCGCGCGCCGTCGGGCAGCGCGACGGTCAGCCGTCCGCGGCCATAGGCGATCTCCGCTCGCATCGCGGCCCGCCGCTCAGGAAGGCAAGAGGGGATAGCCGCCGCTCGCTCAGCGCCCAAGCGCGAGGCGTGCGGCGAGGACCTCGGGGAGGCCGGCATCGAGGATCTTGCGCTTCGCCGTCTCGATGTCGTAGGACACGCGGCGGATGGTCACCACGTTCGCCCCGGAGTCGTAGAGGGCGTAGGCCGCCATCCAGTTGTCGTCGCGCGGCTGCCCCACGCTCCCGATGTTCACGATCGACTTCGAGAACTCCCCGAGCGGGATCTCCTCGTCCTGGGTGAACCAGATTTCGTCGCCGCTTTGCTCGTAGAAGAAGGTGACGGGGACGTGGCTGTGCCCGACGAAGCCGACGGCCGTCTCAAGGGCATGGAAGGACTGGCGTGCGACGAAGGCGCTCTCGATGTAGCCGAACTCCGCGGGCTTGTGGACCGTGGCGTGGACGACGGTGAGGCTGTTGACGGTGAGTGTGAGGGGGAGGCCGGCGAGGAAGGCCTGCTGGCCGGGGGAGAGCTGCTCGCGGGTCCACAGCACGGCGGCCTTGGCGAAGTGGTTGAAGTACTCGATCTCCGCGCGGCCCACCACCGCGCAATCGTGGTTGCCGGCGACGACCTGCGTGGTCAGCGCCCGCACACGCTCGAGGCACGGCCCCGGGTCGGCGCCGTAGCCGACGATATCGCCGACGCACAGATAGCGCTCGGCCCCTTGCTTCTCGGCGTCGGCCAGCACCGCCTCGAGCGCCTCGAGGTTCCCATGGACATCGCCGAACACACAGTAGATCACACCCTGGTCCCTTGCTGCCGCCGGACCACGACCGCTGTCCTCGTGCCCGTGGCTTCCTGATTATACCCCCCGCCGCGCCCACGGGCAACCGCGATTGACGAGGTAGCGCCCGAGCTCGGCCAGCCGCCGCGCGTCAGCGGCGCTGCCAGCGTTGGCCGGTGCGGGAGCGGCAGTCGGCGGGCAGAGGCGGGGGGATCGAGCACATGGTAGACCGCCTCGTAGAAGCTGCGGGCCCCGCGGTAGGCCTCGCCGGCGGTAGCTGCTGGGCGGGCGCGACCGTGGTCGAGGGGACGTGGC
>CAZDNN010000103.1:0-8398 GCA_964506385.1 uncultured Planctomycetota bacterium | reverse complement strand
GGTGATCGGGAGGTCGTGGAATGATGCCACACCTTCGAAGGTGTGGCATCATTCCGGCTGGCGAGCAACGCCGCGTGGCGCCCCCGCGCGATCGAGGTTGGTGGCGCCGGCGGTCGCGAGGAGGCACGGCTCTCCGCTCCGGATGGGGCTTGCGCTCGTCGGGCAGGGCTCGGCTCTTGCGCCCGGAGGGTGGATGGGGCGTACGGTGCACGGAGCCCTCGGGCGCTTTGCCGGCCCCGCCGGGGCACGAGACGCGTTGGGCCTCGCCGGCGGTAGCTGCTGGGCGGGCGCGACCGTGGTCGAGGGGACGTGGCGCCTGCCTGGCGGCACTCGTTTCGTGCGAGAGGCCGGTGATCGGGAGGTCGTGGAATGATGCCACACCTTCGAAGGTGTGGCATCATTCCAAGTGGCCAGCAGCATCGCGTCGCGCCCCCGCGCGGTCGAGGTCGGTGGCGGTGGCGCACGCCCTGCCACTGGCTACCGTCAGGGATGCCGGATGCTCCGGGGGTCACCACGAGAAGTGGACGCCGAAGCTGTCATACTGCCCTGTGGCGGCGCCCCAGGCGACATCGGTGGCGCGGATGTAGCTGGCCATCTCGCGCTGCACGGCGGCGATGAGGCCCTCGATCTCCGCCCGCTGCCCCTCCGCCACGAGGGTCACGGACCCGTCGGGCTCGTTGCGCACGAACCCCGTCACCGCGAACCCGCTCGCCAAGTGCCGCGCCGTATACCGGAACCCCACGCCCTGGACGGTTCCCCGGAACGTGACGTCGGCGCGCACCTGCTCGCCGCTGCTCATCGGCAGGCCTCCTTCGCCTTCATTACACCGTGCCGGCCCGGCTGGTCAACGAGCCGCGCCTGGTGTGCGCCGCCCCTCGGGCCCCGAATCAATGATTCACTGAGCTTCCACCGTCACCACCTGCCCCGGCTGGGTGGCGAAGTCCAGGGTCTTGCCCGCAGAGCGGACAGTGAGCTTCCCGCCTTTCTGACTGCGGATCCGCGCGCGGACCAGCTTGCCGCCCTTCCACTCCATCTCCTGGACGACGAAGGCGCCTCGCGCGCGCAGGCCTCTGGCGGCGCCGCTGGCCCACGCACGGGGCAGGGCAGGGAGCAACTCGAGCTCCCCACCCCGGACGCTGGAATGGCTTTGGACCAGCATTTCCGCAACCCCCGCGGTGTAGCCGAAGTTGCCGTCGATCTGGAACGGCGGGCACGCGTCCCAGAGGTTGTCGTAGAGCCTGCCGGCGAGCAGGTTGCCGATGAGCTTGTGGGCGCGGTCGCCGTCGCGCAGGCGTGCCCAGAGGTTGATCTTCCAGCCCATGCTCCAGCCCGTCGCCGCGTCGCCCCGGAAGTTCATCGACTGGATGGCAGCCCGGGTCAGGGCCTTGTCGCGGCCCGGCACGATCTGCCTGCCGGGGTAGACGGCGTAGAGGTGGGAGACGTGTCGATGCCTGTCCTTGTTGGCGTTCTTCTCAAGCTTGGCGTCGCGCCATTCCTGCAACTGGCCGTAGGCGCCGATCTTGAGCGGCTGGAGCCGGCCGCGCAGCTCGCCCAATCGCTTGGCGAACGCGCTGTCCACGCCGAGCGCCCTCGACGCCTCGATGCAGTGGGTGAACAGGTCCCACACGACCATGGTCTGGTAGAAGGCTCCGTCGGTCAGGGGCCCGTGCTCGGGGGAGTAGCTTGGCGACACCGCCAGGGCTCCTCCCTCGATCTCCTGGAGGTTGTCCACCCAGAACTGGGCGGCTCCCTTGAGGATGGGCCAGGCGTCGTTGGCCAGGTAGTCGCGGTCCTGGGTGAAGGCGTAGTGGTCCCAGAGGTTCTGGCACAGGAAGGCGCCGCTTTCGGCTTCGATCATGTGGATGCCGCGCAGCGGACCCGGCGAGGTGAAGCCCCAGACGTTGGACGTGTGGTGCACCACCCAGCCGCGCGAGTTGTAATGCACCTGGGCCGTCTTCGCCCCGGGCTTGGCCAGGTCCTTGGCCCACTCGACCAGGGGCCGCGCGCACTCCGAGAGGCCGCAGCTATCCACCGGCCAGTAGTTCATCTGCAGGTTGATGTTGAGGTGGTAGTCGCAATTCCAGGGGGGACGGTTGGTGTTGTTCCACAGCCCCTGGAGGTTGGCTGGCAGGCCGCCCGGGCGCGAGGACGCGATCAGCAGGTAGCGGCCGTACTGGAACAGCAGGGCCTCCAGGCCGCGATCCTGCCTGTCTTTCTTGTATGCCTTGAGCCGCTCGTCGGTGGGCAGCTCGCTGCGTGACTTCCCCGCCAGGTCGAGCTCGACGCGGCTGAAGAGCTGTGCGTGGTCGCGCACGTGGCGCTCCCGCAGCTCGTTCCAGGTACGGCCCGCGAGCTTTGTCAGCGTGCGCTGGTTCCGCGTGGCGGGGCTCTCGCCGCGGTAGGTCGGGTACCGCAGGGCGTAGCTGCTGCTGCCCGCGATGAGCAGGGTGACGGCGTCGGCTCCGCTGACACGCAGGATGGGCTTGTTGCCCTCCTGCTGCGCCTCCAGGTTGCCTCCCTCCAGGCGCAGCTCGAAGCGCGCCTCGAAGGCCATGCCCTCGTGTTTGGCGTCCCCCGTGTCCACCGTGCCCCGCAGCACCAGCCGGCCGTCCTCGATGAGGGTCGTCACCTTCCTGTGCAGGCTGCTGGCCCCCAGGGTGAGGGCGATGGACTTCGCCCTGTCGGCGCTGAACCGCGCGGCCACCACCTGATCGGGGTATGAGCACAGGTACTCACGGCGATAGCGCGTGCCATCGAGCTCGTAGGAGACGCTCGCGACCCCAGATGCCAGATCGAGGTCGCGGCGGTACTCCCTGACCTGGTCGGCATCGTGACCGAAGGTGATCCAGGCATCGCAGAACGACTGATAGCAGCCGAAGTCTCTTTTGCCATAGCCGTGGCCGCTACAGAACCGCTCGAGGAGCTTCCATTTTTCACTCCCCTTGTCCCGGTTCGTGATGTGCTCGCCCCGGCGGAGGATCTTCCGCATCGCCTGGAGGGCCTCGAAGGAGCCTTCGCGGTCGTTGCCGGGCTCGGGCCAGCCGCTCCAGATGCTGTCCTCGTTGAGGAGCAGCCGCTCCTTGTCCACCCCACCAAAGACCATCGCCCCCAGGCGACCGTTGCCTAGCGGCAGAGCCTGGACCCACCTCTTCGGATCGGCCGCCCTCCTGTACCACAGCACGTGCTCTGACCGTGACGTCCTCTCTCCCGCTGCCGCAGATACCACTCCACAGGCGATCATCCACAATGCGCTCGCCAGCATGATCTTCCACATGGTCTTGCCTCTCAGTTTCCGCGCCCTCTCCAACGAGGTCTGAGGGCGCGAGCCAGGGTGGGAATGGAGGCATCCTACTCCTCGCGCTCCGGACCGTCAAGAACCGCGACGGTGGGCCGAAAGGGATGGGACCCAGCGGCTTCGGGCATAGTGCTCTGTCAAGGGTCAACTGATGTCAAGTGTTGTGTATCGCATCGCGGGTCAGACGGCTTCCTTCGTTGTAGTGTTAGGCTTTCAGCATGATTGCGGACCTGTTTAGGTCCGCAATCATCCTCACGGGGCAACCTGCCAAGCCGCTCGGAAATCGACGTGGAGTTCTGACAGCGCAACCGGCTGGGACGAGGCGTTTTTGTGTTGCGCGGACCGGCGCGCCCCGATATAATGGGGCACGTTGTCGGCCTCCCCGTGTTTTGCTGTGCCGGTCGCGATTCGCCACCTTTCCCCTACTTCGTCCGAGCGGCCATGCGCGTCCTCGCCATCGCCAATCAGAAGGGCGGCGTCGGGAAGACCACTACCGCCATGAACGTGGCGGCGTGCGTGGCACTCGCCGACCACCCGTGCCTGCTCATCGACATCGATCCCCAGGGCAACGCCACGACGGGGCTCGGCCAGGCGCGCGCCCGCGATGGCGGCATCCAGCTCGCCCTCTTCCACCCCACCGGCGCCGGCGAGGCCTGCCGCGAGACCGACGTGCCCAACCTCCACCTCCTGCCCGCCGGCCGCGAACTCGCGAGGGCGGAGCGAGACCTCGACCGCCTGCCCGACGGCCCTCTCCGCCTCCGCCAGGCGCTTGACTCCCTCGCCGACCGCTACGACTATATCCTCATCGACTGCCCGCCATCACTCGGCCTTCTGCCCGTCAACGCCTTGGCCGCGGCCCACGGCGTCATCATCCCCATCCAGTGCGAGTACTATGCCATGGAGGGACTCGCCCAGATGCTCGAGCTCCTCCGCCGCGTGCGCGACCGCTACAACCGCCAGCTTGACATCGAGGGTATCCTCTTCACCATGTACCAGCGGGGGCTCGCCTACGCCGACGAGGTCGCCGCTGAGGTCCGCCGCCACTGCTCCGACCAAGTCTACGAGTGCGCCATCCCCCGCGACACCCTCCTCAGCGAAGCCCCCTCCCACGGCAAGCCCATCATCGACTACGCGCCCCGCTCGCTCGGCGCCTTCAGCTACATCGAGCTCACGAAGGAGATCCTCGCCCATGGAGCCTAGCCGACTCGGACGCGGCCTCGACGCCATCCTCGGACGCGGCGACCAGGAGCCCGACGGCCAGCAGATCCTCGACATCCCCGTCGCCGACATCCGCCCCAACCCCAACCAGCCGCGCGGCGACTTCGACCCCGAAACCCTCGCAGAGCTGGTGGACTCCATCCGCCGCAACGGCGTTCTCCAGCCGATCATCGTCCGGCCCGAGGGCGACAGCTATCAACTCATCGCCGGCGAGCGCCGCTGGCGCGCCGCCATCGAGGCAGGCCTGCCCACAGTCCCTGCCATCGTCCGCACCGCCACCGAGAACGAGAGTCTCGAACTCGCCCTCATCGAGAACATCCAGCGCCAGGACCTCAATCCCATCGAGGAGGCCAAGGCATACAAGGAGCTCATCGAGCGATTCGCCCTCACCCAGGAAGAGGCGGCGGCCCGCGTCGGCAAAAAGCGCTCCTCAATCGCTAACATGTTGCGACTGCTAGACTTACCACAAGACATCCAAGACGCTGTTTCACGTGGAACACTCACCATGGGCCACGCGCGCGCCCTCCTCGCCCTCCCCGACCGCGCCGAAATCCGACGACTCGCCGCCCGAATCCAGCGCGAGGACCTCTCGGTCCGCCAGACCGAGCGCATCGTCCAAGACCGCCTTCGCCGCGCAAAGCCCTCCCGCACAGACCACGGCCCCAAGCCACCACACATCACCGACCTTGAAGCCAAGCTCCGCACCGCCCTCGGCACCCGCGTCACCATCTCCACCAACAAGACCAGCACCAAGGGCCGCATCACAATCGACTTCTTCTCCGACGACGACTTTCACCGCATCCTCGAACACATCCTCCCCGCCACCCCACCCGCCTCCGACCCAGCCGAAGCCTGACGCCGCCCGCAGGGCGCCCCATCCGGCGAGACCCAGCCGCTGACCCCGCAACGTGGTGGCAGATCCGGCCTGCCACACGCCCTCTCCCCAGGAGGGCCTTTTCCGACATCGGCGGGTCATGTAGCCGCAACGCATTGAAACTATGGTGCTTACCGCGTTTTGAGTGGTGCCAGGACCGGCCCCCCCATCGACCTCGCGTCGGCGAGGGCGCGAGTTGCCTCCATCCACGAACCCTGGACGCGTCTGAGTGTACTCAGGAGAAGTGGCTCAACCCCAAAGCGGGATCATCTGGGGCGCATCACTTGAACACAGACATGCTTGCTGGGGACTCTTGCCCCCAAACACCCAGGATGTAGGGCCAACGGCTGCCGACGGACGTGCGAGCATGTCCATGTCTGAGCGACTGCGAACCACTTGGAGAGAGCACCCGACCGCCAACACCACCCGTCCGCTGCCGCAGTGGGCCTGGGGACGGTTGGCCTCCATGCGGCAGATTCCAGGGGGTCTGGGGGACCGCGCCCCCAGCTCCTGTGCCCCAGAGAATCCCGGTTCAGGGATCCCGTTGCCCGTAGGGACCAACCGCCCCATAGGCCATACGCTTCTCCCGAGACGAGACGTCGCTCGGTACGACGCGTCTGGCGAACGCTGGGGCGCCGGCCCCTCCGACCTCGCGTCGGTGGAGCCCGAGCTTCACGATTCCGGGCGGAGTAGCTGCCCAAGCATCACCCCACCGAGACAAGCTCAGCAGGGGCGCGACTTGCCTGCATCCACGATCCCCAGACGCGTACTGTGCGCGGGAGAGGCGCAGGCCCTGCTCGCGGAGTCCCTACGCCCTCGTTCCCCGCGCCGTAACTCGTGCAGCGCTCCCCCGGCCGCGCCTGGTCATCTCAGCCCGCGTTTGCGCCCCCTCGCAGGCCGCGATTTGCCTGCAAGCCCTCCCATGGGGTCGTTTGCGGTCAAGCGACGGCAAACAGGGTTGTCAGGCGAGTGTATTGTGCGGATGGACCAGCAAGACCCACATGCCTGCCTACCACGCCGGAGGGCCTGCCATGCCCTTCCTGCGGCCGGAAGCAGGGATGGTGGACCGCGATATCCGTCGAGTCTGGCGTGGCACTCCACTATTACCAGGCGGCACCACGCCCTCGTTACCCCTTACGGGACCTCGCGCTGATCGGCGGTGGACCCGCAGGCGGCACCTGCGGCGACGATGGGGGGTGATGCGACCGACGGAATCCTCGCGCGACATGCCCCTTGTGAGGGCCTCCCGCGGGCGAGCGTCGAGCGCACGATTCCGGACCTGATCAGGTCCGGAACCCAGCATCAGAGATCCGTCGTTCTGGTCGGATGGTCCGCATGCACGCGGGTGGCGGGCTTGAGGGCTCCGACGGGGGATGATGCCGCCCGCGGACCCTGGGTGCCGCACGTCGCCGCTGAAGGGCTGGCGCCAGGCGGGTCGCGAGCACTGGATTCCGGACCTGAGCAGGTCCGGAACCGAGCATCAGAGATCGCCCGTTAGTTCCTGATCGGGAAAGCCGCTTCGTCGGAAGACGGCCTGAAGGCGGCAGGAACCATTGCGCTGGTTAGCGCCAGACAGCGCAGCAACTGTACTGCTTCAACGTGAACTGGACAAAGCCCCCTGGGAGATGGAGCTCAACCCGAAACCTGGATCATTCGCAGGACATGACCTGGGGGAGCCGTCCCCCAGACCCCGTGGGATTCGCCGCATGGAGGCCAACGGCAGCAGGGAAGCCGCAGTAGCGGACAGGTCGTGTTCGGGGTCAGGCCCTCGCTCGGAGTTGTTCGCAGTGCCTCATTGATGGACAAGCTTGCACGTCGGTCGGCTGCCGTTGGCCCTGAGGCGATGGATCCTGGGGGTTTGGGGGCAAAGGCGGCCAGGAACCAAGTCTGAGTTCGACTGCTGCGCTCCGAATGATCTCGGTTTCGGGTTGAGCCGGAAAGCAGCGGAGCCGCGTGGGCCCGCAAAGCCACTCGATCCCATAGGGTGTGCCCAGAGGCCGTAGAGTCAGTAGGGGAGGGGGGCGGGGAGCAGGGCATCCACGAGAGGCTGCTTTCGTGCCCCGCATCCTCACGATGGCGGCGCGCGCCTGATTCGCGCAGGCGTGGGGCCATTTGCCACGGGCTGCTAGAGCTTCGCCGCGTCGGGCGGCAGCGGGGTGTCGGCCGGGCTCAGGAGGCCGCCGTCGGGCAGGATCTTGAGCCAGACGTCCTTGACCTGGACCTTCATCGGCGGGCCGCCGTGTAGCTGGATGCCCAGGATGCCTTCGAGCGCCCGCTTCTCAGGGTCGTGGTCGAACAACTCCATGGCCAGCTCGCCGTCGAGCTTATGGACCAGGTGGTTGCCCCGCGCGATGACGGTGAACTCGTGCCACTCGTCGTTGCGGACCTCCTCGACCGGGCCGGTGGTGCCGATGAGCCATCGGCTCCCGTCCTCGGCGAGGATGATCCGCTGCCCCCGCAGCGCCACGATGCCGCGGCCGCGCTCCTCGTAGAGCTGGGCGTTGTAGGGCGGGTTCGGGTGGACGTCGCACTGGTATCCGCCGACGGAGAACGGCCCGACCTCCGCGAGCTCGCGGCTGCGGTACTGGATGCCCGAGTTATTGCCGTCCTGCCAGAAGCTCATGCGCAGCTCGAAGTTCCTCGGCTCGCCGCCGCGCCAGATGAGGAACTTGTTGAACGGCAGGGTCTGGCCTTCGGCGAGCTGGCCGGTGATGGCGCCGTCCTCCACGCACCACAGGTCGGCATCGCCATCCCAGCCCGTGAGGTCCTGGCCATTGAAGAGCGACACGAAACCCTCCGCCGCGGCTGCCTCGTCGAGGGTCGTCACAAACGGGCCGGTCGGCTGCTCCTGCATCACGGTCTCTCCTTCCATGCCCATCCTGGGCGGTTGAGGTTCGACCGTCATTATGCCCTGTCGATCTCCGGCAGGCAAGCGCGTCCGTGCCCCCGCGTCCTCACGATGGCCCCGCGCGCCCGGCTCTCGAAGGTGCGCGGGGCCATCTGCCATGGGC
>CAZDNN010000102.1:0-14376 GCA_964506385.1 uncultured Planctomycetota bacterium | reverse complement strand
CACCCGCCGATGACGGCGGTGGCAGGGTCGTCCGCTACCAGGTGAAGGCCGCCGCGCTGCCCATCCTCCCCTGCGAGCAGTGGGACTATGCCCGCGATGTGGGCAAGAAGCGCAACTGGTGGCGCGCCGCCAACTGCAAGGGCGGGTCCGCCCCCTCCAAGCCTGGGACCGCCGAGCGCTTTGTCGTGACGGGCGCCCCGGCCGCCTCGCCGCTCCACGTCGCTGTCCGCGCTTTCGACGACAGCGACAATCGCAGCGCCGTGAGCAACGTGGCCATTGCTGAGTAGCGGCGGCCGTCACGCCGCCTGCTCTCCCTGCTCCACCAACTCGGCGTCAAGGACCTCGTCGCGGAGGCCGTTGACCAGGGCATAGAGGACGGGCAGGATGATGAGGGTCAGCGCCAGGGAGCTGACGAGGCCGCCGAAGACGACGGCGACGAGGGGCCGCTGGATCTCGGAGCCGGAGCCCGTGGCGTAGAGCATGGGCAGCAGGCCGAGCAGCGTGGTGAGGGTGGTCATCGTGAGGGGCCGAACCCGCAGCCGGCAGGCCTCGAAGACCGCGTCGCGGGTCGCCTTGCCCTGCGCGCGAAGCTGGTCGAAGAAGCTCACGAGCACCAGACCGTTCTCGACGGCCACACCGAGGAGCGCGATGAAGCCGATGGACGCTGCGACGCTGAGGTTGATGTCGAGCAGGTAGATGGCCGCGATGCCGCCCACGAGGGCGAAGGGGAGATTCACGAGCACGAGCAGGGCGCTCTTGAGCGAGCCGAGTGCGCTGAAGAGGAAGACGAAGATCAGAAGCAGCGCCACGGGGACGACGAGCTTGAGACGCGCCATGGCGCGCTGCTGATTCTCGAACTGGCCGCCCCACACCATCCGGTAGCCCTGGTCCAGGCCGCTCTCCACGCCCGCCAGCTTCCGCTTGGCCTCGGCCACGAAGCCGCCGATGTCGCGGTCGCGCACGTTGCACTCCACGATGAGCCGACGGGTCGAGTTCTCGCGACTCACCTGCGCGGGGACCGAGACCTCGTTGATGGACGTGAGCTCGCCCAGCGGCACGCTGTAGCCGAGCGGCGACGGCACGAGCAGCCGCTGCATGGCCTCCTTGCGGTTGCGCCGCTCGGCCGGGAACCGGACGAGGACGGCGAAACGTCTCTGCCCCTCGAAGACGGTGGTGGCGACCTTCCCGCCGACGGCGGTCTCGATGAGCAGGTTGATGTCCTCGGCGTTGACCTTGTGGCGGGCCATGGCCTCGCGGTCCATCTCGACGGCGAGTTCGGAGAAGCCGGAGACCTGCTCGATCTTGATGTCGCGCGCCCCGCGAACGCCGGAGAGGATGGGGGCGATCTGCTCGGCGGTGGCCTGGAGCTTGTCCATGTCGTCGCCGAAGATCTTGATGGCCACGTCGCTCTTGATGCCGCTGATCAGCTCGTTGACCCGCAGGGCGATGGGTTGCGAGAAGGCGGGGCTGATGCCTGGGAAGGCCTCGAGCTCGTCGCTGATGGCCTGGACGAGCTGCTCCTTCGTCCGTCCGCTCTCCCACTGATCCTTCGGCTTGAGCATGATGAAGATGTCGCTCTGCTCCGGGCCCATGGGGTCCTCGGCGATCTCCGCGCGTCCCGTCTTGGAGACGACGGTGATGACCTCGGGGAACCTGGCGAGGAGCCTCTCCTCGATGGCCGTGCACTGCCTGGCCGAGCCGTCGATGCTGGCGGTTGGCAGCCGGACCATGTTGATGGCGATGGCGCCCTCGTCGAGCGCGGGGAGGAACTCGGTGCCGATGCGGGGCAGGATGGAGAAGGCGCCGACCATGATCGCGGCGGCGATGGCGACCGTGATCCAGCGTCCCCACATGGCGAACGCCAGGATGGGCGTGTAGACGGCCTGGATCATCCGCACCAGCAGATTCTCCTTGGCCCCGCCGCGGCGGCGCTTGATGGCCAGCGAGCCGAGCGCGGGCACGACCGTCAGCGCTGCCATCAGCGACCCGAGCAGGGCGAAGCAGATGGTCAGCGCCAGGGGCTTGAACATCTTGCCCTCGAGCGACTCGAGGGTGAACAGCGGCACGAAGACGATGATGATGATCAGGATGGCGAAGATGACTGGGCGGGCCACCTCGCGGACCGCCTCGAAGGCGATCTCGGTCCGCGAGAGGTCGCTGTCGCCCTTCTCGCGCAGGTGGCGCGCGATGTTCTCCGTGACCACGATCGAGCCGTCCACGACCATGCCGATGGCGATGGCGAAGCCGCCGAGGCTCATGAGGTTGGCCGTCACGCCCTGCTGGCCCATCAGCAGGAAGGCCACGGCGGCCGTGAGCGGCAGCGAGATAGCGACGGTGAGCGCGGCACGCAGGTCCCACAGCAGGAGGAACAGGACGGCGACGACCAGGATCACCCCCTGGCCGAGGGCGGTCGAGACGGTGCGGATGCAGGCCTGGATCAGGTCGGTGCGATCGTAGAATGGCGCGATCTTCACCCCCGGCGGGAGGGCCTTCTGCACCTCGGGGATGGCCGCGCGGACGCGGTTAACCACGTGCTTGGAGTTCGAGCCCCTGAGCATTATGGTCATGCCGATCACCACCTCGCCCTCGCCGTCCTTGGTCACGACGCCGTTTCGGGTCTGGCGGCCGAGCCGCACGTTCGCCACGTCCTTGAGGTAGATAGGCGTGCCGTCCTCGGCGTGGAGGACGATGCGCTCGATGTCCTCGATGCCGACCACGAGCCCCTTCGAGACGACGTTCATCTGCTCCCAGTCCTTGACGATGTAGCCGCCGCCGGCATTCGCGTTGTTCGCCTCAAGGGCCTCGAGGATGTCGCGCAGGGAGATGTCGTACTTGAGCAGCAGGTCGGGGTCAGGGATGACGTGGAACTGCTTGACGAATCCGCCGAAGCTGTTGACCTCGTTGATCCCTGGGATGGTGCGGAGCTGGGGGCTGATCAGCCAGTCCTGGATGGTGCGCAGCTCCATCAGGTCGTGCTCGGCCTTGACGAGGGCCGTGGCGCACTCGGGGCACGTGCCCTCGGCCCTCGACCACGCTCGCGGGTGCTTGGGGCAGTAGAAGCCGGCCTCGATGACGTACTGGTAGATCTCGCCGAGGCCGGTCGAGATGGGGCCGAGCTCGGGCTCGAAGCCCTCGGGGAGCTCCTCCTTCGCGTGGGCGAGGCGCTGGAAGACCAGCTCGCGGGCGAAGTAGGTGTCCACGTCGTCCTCGAAGATGACGACGACCTGGGAGAGGCCGCTCTTGGAGAGCGAGCGGACGAGCTTGACGTCGGGCAGGCCGCCCATCTCAATCTCGATGGGGAACGTGATCAGGCGCTCGACCTCGCCCGGCGCCAGGCCAGGGGCGTTGGTGAGCACCATGACCTGCACGTTGGTCACGTCGGGGAAAGCGTCTATGGGCAGGTTGTTCCACGCGACGACACCGGCTCCCAGGAGCAGCACGCCCCCGAGGAGGCACAGGAGTCGCTGCTTCAGGACGAAGCGCAACAGGCTATCAAGCATCGATTAGGCCCTCTTGCGGTGACGCAGGTGGATGGATGGATGAATGGATGGGTGGATGAATGGGAAGAGGGATGCTCGATCCTCGATCCTCGATGCTCGATGGAAGAGCACACGCTCACCCCTGCCGGCATCCGCCTTCGCCGAGGGTCCGGCGGACAGGTCCAGCATCCAGTATCCAGCATCCAGCATCCGTTCCTCCATCCATCCATTCATCCATCCGTTTCTCGGGGGGTGACCACCCCCATGAGACTAGTCTGCTCACCCGGCGCCCATCTTGTTGCGGAGCACGTCGCTCTTGAGCATGAAGCCGCCGCCCGTGGCGATGGTGACGCCGTCGCGGAGGCCGCTCAGAACGACGAGGTTCTGATCGTCGCCGTCGTCCACGGTGATGTCGCGACGCACCCAGAAGTCGTCCCTCCAGTGCTGGAAGACGAAGCGTTTGCCCTCGTCCGACAGCACGGCCTCTCGCGGCACAAGCGTGACCTTCTTGCCCGAGGGCACGGCCACCGCCACGTGGGCGAACATGCCGGGCTTGAGCTTGCCGTCTGCGTTGCTCACCTGGATTCGGACCTTCACGGTGCGGGTGTGCTCGTCCAGGGTGCTCCCGACGAGATCGATGGTGCCGGGGAACACCGTGTCGGGGAACGCGGCAACGCTCACGATCGCAGGGAGGGTCCTCTCCTGTGCGAGCCGGGCGTGCAGCGCCGCGAGGTCGCGCTCGTAGAGGTCGCACCACACCCAGAGGTTGGACAGATCGGCTATGGTGTAGAGGCTCTGCGACGTCTCGACGAACCTCCCCTCCGAGACGCTCTGGTCGATGATCGTGCCGGCCCGCGGCGCCTTGATGGGGAGCCGCGCGAAGTCGCCGTTGTCCTTCTTCTCGCGCAGCGTCGCGACTGTTGCCTCGTCGAGGCCGAAGATGTGCAGTTTCTGCTCCGCCGCGTTGACGGCCGCCTCGGCCTGGCGGACGGCGTTGTCGGCCTTCAGCTTGTCGAGGCTGAAGTTCAGGCGCACCTCCTCCACGAGCGCGCCGTACTCGGCCCGGGCCGCCTCCCACTCGTGTTGGGCCGCGTCATGGTCTGCCTTGCTCGAGATGCCTTTGTCCCAGAGGCCCTTCTCGCGTCTGTGGTTCGTCTCGGCCAGGCGCAGCCTGGACGCGGCGCCGAGGAGCTTCGACTTCCACTCGCCGACCAGCTCCTTGGGGGCGTCGCTGTTGGGGTGGGCCTCCTCGCCATGCTTGCCGTCCCGCTCTGCCAGATGCTTGAGTAGCTTCTCCAGCGCGGCGGCGACGGCGGCCTGCCGCTCCTGCTCCTTGCGGGCGATCTCGTGTTGCGCGTGGGCGCCGAGATAGGCAGCCTTGGCCTCGCCGAAGTCGCCCGAATGGACGACGGCAAGCACGTCGCCCTTGGCCACCGGCTGGCCGAGGAACTTCCTTACTTGGATGACGCGCCCGGAGGCCGTCGGCGGCACGTCCACGACACGCGTCTGGTCAAGCTGCACCTCGCCGGTCAGGCGGAGGGTCTTGACGGCCTCGCGCTGTCCGACCTTGCCCGTCTTGAGCAGGGCCTTGGCGACGCCCGGCTCGACCTTCACGACGCCCACCTGGTAGCGGCACTCGTCGCAGGCTACGATCGGCTTCCCGTGCTCGCAGTTGCGCCTCACCAGGGCCTCGAGGCCGTCGCCCCGCGCAGCACCCGGCTCGAGCTTCGCGCGGCGGCCGGGGTTGCAGGCCTCGCACTGCGACTCGGGCAGGCTGTGCTCGGCGCACCAATCGTCTTTGGCCTTGAACTGTGCGATGAAGTCGGGATTGCACCTTGTGCAGGCCGACTCGGGCACGCCGTGCTCATCGCACCAGTCCGCGTCGTGATCGTGCCCTTCGTGGCCTTCGTCCTCGTCGGCTTCGTGGGCGGCGTGGTCGTGCCCCTCGTGACCTTCCTCCTCCTCGTCGGCTTCGTGCGCGGCGGGTGCTCCATGGCCGTGACCGTCATCCTCGGTGTGGCGCTCAGCGGCTGCGGGCAGGCCGATGTGCAGGCTGCCGGTTGACCAGAGGACCACGCCGGAGAGCGTGACGAAGACGAACAGCGCCATGCCAAAGTGGTTCAGGGCTCGCCAGATTCTTCCCATGGTGGGGTCTCCTACTTCGGTTGCTTGTTCACAGAGGCCAGGCTCTGGCCAATGAGGCCCTCCAGCTCGGCCAATGCCTGGTGGTACAAGGCCAGCGCGTCGATGTGCTTCTGCCCGGCCTCGAAGAGGGTTCGTTGCGCATCGAGGACGTCGAGGAAGCCGAACTTGCCCTGCCGATAGCCCTCCTGCACCGCACCGTGGGCGGCCTTCGCCGCAGGCAGCACGTCCTTGTTGAGGGCCGTGGCCTCCTCGTAGGCCGACGCCAGTTCCTCGTACGCCGCGCCCAGCTCGGCGGTCACTTCGGTCTCGGCGGCGCGGCGTTCCTCGCCCGCCTTGGCCAGCTCGGCTTTCGCTTCGCGGATGCCGCCCTGGTTGCGATCGAAGAGAGGCAGCGGCACGCCGACACCGATGATGAACGCCCCGTTGTCCGGGTCGTTGAAGTACTGCACGCCGCCGCTCAGCGTGAGATCCGCTCGCGCGTTCGCCTTCTCCAGGTCGAGCTTCGCCTGCCGCAGGCTCATCTCGGTGCTCCAGCGGGCCACGTCTGGATGCTGCGCGAGGAGGCCCGCTAGCCGCTCGGCCGACGGCACAGGAGCGATGGCATCGAGCTGACCCGCCACCCGCTGGAACGTCGCGGTCTTGCCGCCCCACAACGCGACCAGGCGCTTGCGGCTCGCCGCGAGCTGTCGCCTGGCCTGTGCCAGATCGATCTGGCTGGTGACCAGCTCGACCCGCGCCTTCGCGGCCTCGGTCTCCGAGACCTTGCCCGCCTTGATCTTCTCCGCCACGATCTCCTGGCCTCGCTTGGCCAGCTTCACCAGCTCTTCGCCCAGAGCGACCCGCTCCTGGGCCGCCAGGACCTCGACGAATGCCTTCGCCGTGTCGGTCAGCACGGTGAGGCGCTGCGCCTCGTAGTCCCACCCGGCCAGCTCGCCCTCGAGGGCGGCCACGCGGATGCGTCTGGCGCGCTTGCCGCCCAGCTCGACGAGCTGGCTCAGCACGAGGGACGCTTCAGCGGAATCGATCCCCCGCGCGCCGCCGGTGCCGAAGATCTCTTCAGCTTCGGCCTCCAGCTCGGGGTTGGGCCGCAGGCTCGCCTGGAGCGTCCTGGCCTCCGCGGCGCGGATCTCCCACGATGACGCGGCCAGCTCGGGGTTGTGCAGAAGAGCGAGGGCGAGGGCCTGCTGTAAGGTCAGGACGCCCGTTGGATCCTCGAGGGCGGGCGCCGCGCTCGACGAGGCCGACGGCTCCAGCGGCGCGCGGTAGCCAGGCAGCCCCCTGCCGAGGGGCCTGCGCTCAGGCAGGCTGACCGGCTGCGGGGCGGCGACGACGCAACCCACCAGTGGCACCAAGAGGGCGGCGACGACAGGCTTCAGTGTCTTCGGCTTCACGTGTCTTCTCCGAGACGGGACTCAATGCGCATGGCGCGATCCGCGCACCACACACGGTGCGGCGGGGCACAGAGCATCGACTCGGAGAGATCAGGACAGGAGCACGACCGTGCGGAGAGAGGCGAGAGGGGGAGGGAGTGATGGCGGGATGACGACTGCGCTCACAGCCACGTGAGACCCGCTGACACGGGGAACCGTGACGCCGAAGGCGACCGACGCCGCCTTCGCGCCAGGGACACGAGAGCCGCTGGGGGCCACGTGTGGCAGAGCTTTCGTCGTCGGAATGGGAACGGCCACACAGCAGTCACAGCGTGCGTCGGCAGGAGTGTCCCCGGTGCGCGTCGGCTGGGCGCGGGAGCCCGGCGGCCCATCGTCGGATGCCGCTTCACAGCAGACATCCAGCGCGGACCCGACAGCCACATGCCCCATGTCCGTGATGCAGAGAACGAGCTTGCCGCCGTGGCCAAGGGTGCCGACGAGGTAGGCGAGAGCTATAGCCGCGACCCGGATGGGCGTCATTGGTCTAGCGAGTCCCTTGCTGGCCGCCCTGAACGTACAATTGCCCGATCGACATATCGATGTTACCGGATCGCACGCTGTGGATCAAGTCACGGTGCCGGCGCTTGATCCGGCTTGGAGGCGGGGATACACTCGGCACAAGAGACGCTGGGCTAGCCCGAACGGCAGGAGATCGCGGGTGGGCGACGCGGGGACGATGAGGGCCGTGGCCGTCATAGACGTGGGGCGGCTGGAGTTCGTCGAGCTGCCCATGCCCCGGGTGCGCGACTACGAGTGCCTGGTGCGGATCGCCGCCTGCGGGCTCTGCAACGGCACCGACCTGAAGCACATCGACGGCACCCTGGGCAACATCCGCGAGCGCTACCCCGTCATCCTCGGCCACGAGGCCGTCGGCGAGGTCGTCGAGGTGGGCTCCAAGGTCAGGAGTTTCCGCGTCGGCGACCTCATCACCGACCCCGCCCCCGCCATCGAGGACGAGCGCTACCACCCCGGCTGCGCCGGCTTCTGCGAGTACGGCGTCGTGCAGGACGTCGAGGTCATGCGGGAGCTGGGCCTCGGCGACGACACCTTCCGCCCGCTGACCTGGCGGGCGGCGCTGGTCCGGGAGCCGATGGCGGCCGAGGACGCGGTGATGCTCTGCACGTTCAAGGAGACCCTGAGCGCCGTCCGCAACGCGGGCGTCGGGCCTGGGAAGGACGTGCTGATCTACGGCGACGGGCCGAACGGCCTGAGCCTGGCGGCGTTCGCCCGCCTGGAGGGCGCCGCGTGGGTCGGCGTCGTGGGCCACTGGGACGAGCGGCTGGCGCGGATCGAGCGCGTCGCTGGCGCGGACCTGGTCGTCAACTCCCACGAGCAGGCAGTGGCGGACGCCCTGGGCGGGCGCCGCGTGGACGTGGCGATCGACGCCGTGGGCCGCGTGGCCATCGTCAAGGAGGCGGCGAGGCTCCTCAAGCCGCTGGGGCGGCTGACCGTCTTCGGCGTGCTGCGGAACACCGAGCCCGACCTGTCGATCCGCGCGATCCCGAACGGCACGTCGCTCCAGATGCTCTCGTGGCCGGTCGGCGCGCAGGACGTGCCCGGCGAGGCCGTCGGCCTCGTGGCCAGCGGGGCGATCCGCGCGAGCGACTTCTACAGCAGCGTCGAGTCGTGGGAGGACATCGAGGAGGCGGTCCGCAGGGTCCGCGAGCGCGAGGCCTTCAAGATCATCCTCACGCTCTGACCGCTGCCACGGAGCCAGGGCATGCGCGAGCGCATCGCCAAGCTGCGCGACCACATCGGCCAGCTCAACGACGCCGGCGTGCGCCGCACCACCTTCTACAGCCTCATCGCCGACTCCCTCCGCCTGACCGTCGGCGAGCCGCGCCCCATCCGCAGGGCGAAGGCATTCGCCCACCTGCTCGACCGCGTGGACCAGGTCGTCTTGCCCCACGAGCTGCTGGCCGGCTCGATCCTCGGGATGTGGCCCGTCGCCGAAGGGCTGCCGCCATACGAGGCGCGGCGGCGCGAGGCCATCGGCGTGCTCGACCGATTCCTCCGCGACAAGCGCGAGACCGGGCGACAGACCGGCGGGCGCCGCTGGGGCAGCATGATGCTCCGCGACCACTACGACGCGAACGTCAGCTTCGCGGACCTCCAGCGGCTCATCGCCGAGATGGCCGGCCGCTACGCCGGTGCCGACATCACCCACCGCGAGATCGGCGTCCTGCTCGAGGGCCACTTCCAGTTCGACTACGGCGAGGAGACCCGCCGCCTGTTCCGCGAGCTGCCGTGGGCGGCGGCCAACCACCTGGACCTGAACTACGGGCGGGTGGTCCGCCGCGGGCTGAGCGGGATCCACGCGGAGATCCTGGAGCGCCTCTCCGCGGCTGGAGACCGCGAGAGGCGCACCTTCTACGAGTCGGCCCGCATCGCCGTCGAGGCCGCCATCCGCTTCATCGAGCGCTACGCGCAGACGCTGCTCGACTGGCGGGAGATGCCAGGGGTCGATGCGGCGCGTGCCGCCGAGCTGGCCGAGATGGCCGCTATCTGCCGCGCCGTGGCCGCGCGGCCGCCCGAGACCTTGCGCGAGGCGCTCCAGCTCACCTGGCTCACCCACGTCATCGCCAACATCGGCGGCGGCTCGGCCCTGTCGTTCGCCCGCTTCGACCAGTATCTCTATCCCTTCTACGCGCGGGATGTCCTGACGGCCGAGGACGCCAGGGAGCTGCTGAGCTGCCTGTGGCTCAAGGTCAACGAGCCGCACATGCGGACGGTCCAGAGCCTCTGCCTGGCCGGCGTGCGGCCAGACGGCGGGTACGGGGCGAACGAGCTGACCCGCCTGTGCCTCGAGGTCTGCCGCGAGGTGGCGCAGCCCTATCCCAACGTCTCGGTCCGCGTCTGCTCGGCGACGCCGGCCTGGCTGTGGGACGAGATCGCGGCGACCATGCAGGCAGGCATCGGGCACCCGATGCTGCTCAACGACGACGTGTGGGTGCCCAACTTCGAGCGGCTCGGCTTCCCGCCCGAGGCGGCCCGCGACTACTACAACATGGGCTGTGTCGAGATGATGATCATGGGCCAGACCGCCGAGTGGCGCGGCCCGGGCGGCGTCGATCTCCCAGGCGTGCTCGAGCTGGTCTTCCGCAACGGCGAGGCCAACCTGGCCGGCGACACGGGTCCGCAGACAGGCACGCTCGATTCGCTCCGCACCTTCGAGCAGTTCCTCGACGCCTGCATCGCGCAGATCCGCCACCGCGTCCGCCAGAACCGCGCGGCCGCCGAGCGCCAGGACGCGTGGAACCGCGGGACTCGCTACGACCCCTTCGCCTCCGCCCTGCTCGACGACTGCCTGGAGCGGGGCCTCGACCTGTACCAGGGCGGGAGCCGCTTCCCGCCCATCCGCCCCATGGTCGCACGCGGCATCGCCACCATCGCCGACTCGCTCGTCGCCATCAAGCGCCTCGTCTTCGACGAGCGGCGCCTGACCCTCGCCGAGCTGTGGGACGTCCTCGAGGCGGACTTCGAGGGGCACGAGACTCTGCGGGTCGAGCTCGAGCGCCGGCTGCCGGCCTTCGGCAACGACGAGGCGGAGGTGGACGCCATCGCCGCGCGGGTCCTCGCCGCCTACACCGACGCGGTGCACGCGCTCAACGACGGCTCGCTCCCGGGGGTCTTCGTCACCGGGATGTTCAGCTACACCAGCCACATCAGCATCGGCGAGGTCACCGCCGCCACGGCGAACGGCCGGCGGCGCGGGGAGGCCGTTAGCAACGGCATCGGGGCGAGCCAGGGCAAGGACGTCCGCGGCCCGACCGCGACGATCAACTCGGTGACGGCGCTCGACCACGCGCGGATCACCGGCGCCTGTGCCTTCAACCTCAAGCTCACCCCCAGCCTCGTCCGCCGCGAGGAGGGCGCCGACGCGCTCAAGGGCCTGCTCAAGACCTACGTCGCACAGGGCGGCTGCCAGATCCAGGTCACCGTCGTCGATCAGCAGGACCTCCGCGACGCCCAGGAGCGCCCCGAGCGCCACCGCGGCCTCATCGTCCGCGTCGCCGGCTACTCCGAGTACTTCAACAACCTCGACCGCCAGCTCCAGGACGAGATCATCGCCCGCACGGCCCACGCCGTCTAGCGGGCCGCACAACTTGTGAGGAGACCGACATGGCACGCGATCGAGCCCATCGGCCCAGCCGCCGCGAGTTCCTGCGCAAGGCCGCCTGTGCAGGCGCCGGCCTGCTCGTCCTGAGGGGGCCGCTGTGGGGCGCGGAGGCGGCCGACCCGCTGCCCACCCGCGTCCTCGGGCGCACGAAGGCGAAGGTGACCATCCTCGGCCTCGGCACGGCGCCCATCGGCGAGGGGCCGCCGACCACCGACGAGGCGGAGAGGATCTTCGGCGAGGCCATGGACCGCGGCATCACCTACATCGACACGGCACGCAGCTACGGCAACGCCGAGGCCGCCCTCGGCCGACTCGTGCCCCAGCGGCGGGACCAGCTCTTCGTCGTGACCAAGCTCTGGACCGACTCGGCGGCACGGGCCGAGAAGCTCCTCGCCACCTCGCTGCGGACCCTCAAGGTGGACTACCTCGACCTGTGCCACATCCACCACGTCGGCGGGAAGGACGTGGACAAGGTCCTGGCGAAGGACGGCATCCTCGAGTTCCTGCGCAAGCAGAAGGAGAAGGGCACGATCCGCTTCATCGGCCTCTCCGGCCACTGCCGCCCGCCGCGGTTCCTGCGAGTGCTCGAGACCGGCCAGATCGACGTGGTGATGCCCGTGATGAACTACGCGGACCGCAACACCTACAACTTCGAGGGCACGGTCCTGCCCGAGTGCCGCAAGCGGGGCGTCGGGGTCGTGGCGATGAAGGTCTACGCGGGGATCAAGGGCGGCTTCCGCAACCACCGCAAGGCCCACGTCGGCTGCGCCACGCGGCCCGAGCTGCTGCCGGAAGCCATGGCCTACGCGCTCGACCTCGAGGGCGTGGCCGTCGCCAACGTCGGCCCGTACACCCTCGAGCAGGCCGTCCAGAACGTCCAGTTCGCCCACGGCTACAAGCCGCTGACCGACGAAGAGCGGGCGAAGCTGCTGGCCGTCGGCAAGGCGATGGCCCCGAAGCTCGGCCTGCGCTATGGCCCACGGAGTTGACCCATGGACAAGAGCACCCCGAACCGACGGCAGTTCCTTGGCGCGGGCGCCCTCGGTGCGGCGGCGCTGGCCGGCGCTGCCGAAGGGCCTACGACGAGGGTCGCCGTGAAGGCGCTGACCCTGGGGCTGCCGACCTACATGTTCAAGCACTACGACCTCGACCAGACCATCGCCATGGCCCAGCGCGTCGCCGTCCGCCGCCTCTGCATCCGCAGCAACCTGCTGCCGCTCGACTCGACCGCCGGGCAGATCCAGGCGGCCATCGCCAAGGTGAAGGCCGCCGGCCTCATTCCTTACGGCGGTGGGGTCATCTACATGCGCACCGGGCAGCAGGTGCACCGCGCCTTCGACTACGCCAAGGCCGCGGGCTTCACGCTCATCAGCATCAGCATCCTCCCCGAGCTGCTGCCGCTGCTCGAGCGGAAGGTCAAGGAGTTCGACATCCGCGCCGCCATCCACAACCACGGCCCCGAGGACAAGCACTGGCCGACCCCCCAGGCCATCTTCGCCAAGGTCAAGGGCCTCGACCCCCGCATCGGCATCTGCCACGACACCGGCCACACCCAGCGCGCCGGCGTGGACCCCACCGACGCACTCGTCAGGACCGCCGACCGACACCTCGACATCCACCTCAAGGACGTGGACGCGCCGACCGGCAAGGGCCACAGCGTTGAGCTGGGCCGCGGCGTCGTGGACCTCCCTCGCTTCCTCAAGACGCTCGTCCAGGCCCGCTACGGTGGCGTCGTCGGGATCGAGTACGAGAAGCACATGACCGACCTGCTCCCCGGCCTCGCCGAGTCCGTCGGCTACGCCCGCGGTGTCCTCGACGCGCTGGGCTGAGCTGCCCCGCCGTACCCGCCGCAGACGAGGGGGCCAGGAGTCGCGCCGGATGACAGACCTCGAACGCTTCCACGCCTGCATGGACTGCGAGCCTGCGGACCGGCGGCCAAGCCACGAGCTCGGCGTCTGGGGCCAGACGCGGGCGCGCTGGCAGGCCGAGGCGCCAGAGGCGGTGGCAGACTTCCGGTGGTCGTGGTTCGACGGGGAGCCGGCCCTCGGCTTCGACTGCCGCGAGTTCATCCCCGTGAACTTCGGCTTCATCCCGCCCTACGAGGCCGCGGTGCTCGAGGAGACCGACGACTACATCGTCGCGCGCAACGGCAAGGGCGTGGTCACGAAGGCTCTCAAGGCGGGCACCGTCGGCGGCACGCGGGCCTGCATGGACCAGTATCTCGAATGGCCCGTGTCCAAGCCCGAGGACTTCGCGGACGTCAAGCGCCGCCTCGTCGCCGCGGCTCCCGAGCGCTATCCCGCCGACCTCGACGAGCGCGTCGAGGCCCGGAAGCAGCGCGACTGCCCGCTCATCCTCGGCCGCAACTGCGCGGCCAACGGCTTCTACTGGCGCGCCCGCGAATGGATGGGCACCGAGGCCCTCTCCTTCGCCTGGCACGACCATCCGAGGCTGATGCACGAGATGATGGCCTTTTACGCCGACTTCATCATCGAGACCGCCCGCCCCGTCCTCGAGCGGACCGAGATCGACTACTTCTGCCTCAACGAGGACCTGTCGATGAAGGCCGGGCCGCTGCTCAGCCCAGCGACCTACCGCGAGTTCATCCTCCCCCATCTTCGGCGGATGGTGGACGTATTCCGCAGCCACGGCTGCCGCCACTTCGCTATCGACACGGACGGCGACCCGACGCTGCTCCTCCCGCTGATGATGGACGCTGGGGTGGACGTCATCTGGCCCATCGAGCGCGCATCGGGCGTCAGCCCGATGGCGTGGAGGAAGCAGTTCGGCCGCGAGCTGCGGCTGTGGGGCGGGGTGGACAAGCGGGTGCTGCCGCGCGGCCCCGAGGCCATCAAGGCTCACCTGAGGGAGTTCATTCCCCTCATCGAGGAAGGCGGCTTCATCCCCACCGTGGACCACACGGTGCCGCCCGACGTCTCGTGGGACAACTTCCGCCACTACCTGGACGCCAAGCAAGCCCTCCTCGCCGGCGACTTCGCGAAGCTGGAATGAGGGTGGCGCCGCCCGGACCCCAGGGGCGAGTCACACTGGCCACATGACCCGTCACCTGCGTCAGGCGGGGACCCCACGGCCAGCCCCCTCCCTGCCTGTCGCCTGCGGCGGCAGACTGGCCGCCCCACCTGCCTGGGCGACTGGACCGAGACGATGGACACACAAGCTTGCCTCGGCGCCGCGGCCCGTT